>NZ_JAEUFG010000006.1:117576-247170 GCF_018588585.1 Bacillus sp. SM2101 | reverse complement strand
GGTTCATATCCTTGAGCTAGCCACATCATACGAATACTGTCTTTTAATAGGGCTTCAATTTTGCGTCCAGAAAAGACCGATTGTGTGTAGGCATATAAAATAATTTTAAGCATCATGCATGGATGATAGGCAGGACAACCCTCATTTCGGAGAAATGGTTCGAAAGCTTTATAAGGAATACTTTCAACTAGATTATGGACATGGAAAGCAATATCATTGTTTTGTAATTTTACTTCTAAATCTAACGGCAAAACTAGTTGATTCATGATATAATTTTTAAACATAAGGACCCTTCTTTCAGATGAGATTTTGTGTGGTAACTTTATTTTATCAGAAGTGGTCCTTATTTTTATTTAAAAAACAAACAAAGCCGTTGAGATTTTACTCGTCGTAAAATTTCAACGGCTTTTTCATTTCAGAAGTGAGTTTTGTCCCAGCCTCTTTTTATTGTGTTAAATATAGGAATCATTAGTGATGAAAGTCCACTGTGTGGGTACACAAGTCCAAGGTGCTTATCATCATGTAAGTAGAGAGATGGATAAAGGCGTGGAATAAATTCTTGGCTTACGAACAGACAGCTGATACGAACGCTTTAAATAGGAATGAGACTTCACGTCAAATCAAAAGATGTTTGTAACTCTATAAAGTAATCAGGTTACTAAAAGAGGAAAGATAGTTATCTTACTATGGGAGATCATTCAGCTGCACATTAGTACAGTCGAAAAATATTAGCCGCAAGAAGTCACCAGTTGCAGCAATAGGTGGCTCCTAAGAAAAAAAACAAATCGTTAACTCAACTAGGGAGGTTGGAGGAGGAAGCGAACGGTGTGTGGGGAGAAAATAAATCCTTATATTCTTTTCCTCATTTTATAGTTGAATTACAAAGAAAAAAGGACCTGTTTTAGGTCCGTATGTAACAGCTTTTATAATTAATATTAGTTGTTTTATGATTGATTGTTATTTATTTGTACATAGTAATAAACACGTATACGATAAGAGTTCAGGCACCCTTTAACTAATAAAATCTCATTTGGTTAGTTTATAGAAAAAAACTATTTATATTTGAGATTATTAGAATTAGATGTAACTGGAACTTCATTACATTGTACGTGTATACCATTTCCTATATTTTAAATTAGTTGGCTAAGAAATTTTAACTCTCTTTTTTGTTGTTGTCCATTTACCTCGACTAGGACTGCGTACTAAATTGTTGAATGCTAGTACGTGAAGGTCTCGTTGAATTGTTCTTTGAGTTGTACCGAATTCTTCTACTAGCTCCTTTGTTGTGACAGTTCCTTTTTCATTAATAAACATGTAAACTGATTTAATACGAGTTAGCATACGATCTGTTGTAGGTTTCAAAAAACCACTCCTTATAGTATGGTTTCGCATAGTACAACGTACTCATCTAGCTGTATTCATGTTTTACTGTCATACGTATATATTTATTTTACACAAAAAAAAGAGAAAAAAACCATAAAAATTTATAATTTACAAAATAATTATACATTTTTGTGGTTTTTAATAAGACGCAAACAGTTCCTAGTAAATTAAAATGATTCATTTTTAAAGGCTGTTTTCGCAATGATTGTTACTTTACGTACTAAGAAATAAATACGTATTGACTTATTTAATTTTGGCATCAAATTATTTATTGCTGTGTTAAATTAATTTCAATAGCAACTAATTTTCAAAAAGAGCTTCTGTAAGGGATTGATGAGAATCAACTTAGCCCTCTAATTGAGGAAACCTTTTTTATGTTTAACCGTATAAGAATTAGGGGGAGATATACATGCAATTACTCGATGTGAATATTAATAAAGCAGGCTACGATGCACAAGACCTAATCATTTCAGACATCCATTTTAGCTTGCAAAAAGGTGAATTAGTTGGATTAATTGGCCCAAACGGTGCTGGTAAAAGTACGACGATTAAAGCGATATTAGGAGTACTTAATTATTTAGAAGGGGATATTAATTTTAGTAATGAAACGACTTACGCATATATACCTGAACAGCCAATCTTTTACGATGAACTTACCTTATGGGAGCATTTAGACTTAGCTGCTTCGACTATGAATATTGATGATCGAACATTTAAGAATCGAGCAGAACATCTATTAGAAGTGTTTAAGCTTAATCATGTCATTCATCAATTGCCTAGCACCTTTTCTAAAGGCATGCAGCAAAAAGTAATGATTATAATAGCGTTTTTAATTAAGCCAGACATTTTCATTATAGATGAACCTTTTATAGGTTTGGATCCACGAGCCGTAAAAGACTTGTTATTTTTACTTGATAAAGAGAGAGAGCAAGGAGCTAGTATTCTTATGTCAACACATGTATTAGATACAGCTGAAAAAATTTGAGAACGATTTTTACTTGTTTCTAATGGGGAGTTGCTCGCAAATGGAACGATGCAAGACATTAGGAATAACAGTGGGTTAATAGATGGTTCTTTATTTGATTGCTTTTATCATCTTACAGAGGTGGATGATAATGATAGGAAGTAGCTTGTTTTTTGAAAGGTTGAAACGGGAATGGAAGTTTCAATGGGGGATTTTTCGTTCGATTGCAGACTGGACGATTATTGTTTATATAATCATACCTACATTATTAGCATGTAGTTACATATATGGTTTATGGTGGATTACAATTCCAAGTTGGATCGTTCCTGTACCAGAGTTATATTTATTTTTAGTAGTATATCTATATTGTTGGCTAGGTGCATGTAGATTTTTTATTGAGGAAGCTGATCAGCTTTATTTAATTCAAAAGAAGCAAATCGTTAGGAATTTGAAAAAAATAGCCGTGAGTTATAATGTCATTAGTAATAGCATTAAAATGAGTATCATAATGATAATATTTGCACCCTTTTTGTTTATTCATTACAATTTGAACGTGCAAACAGTAATGATTGCATTTATATTTTTTTTAAGTCTGAAACTTCTAATCTTAATGCTAAAAAAATGGCTATCTTTTATTAAACGTAGCTGGCTTAAAAAGGGTATTTTATTAATATTGTTCTTAATATTAGGGAGTATCATATGTTTTACAAATATGTTATACAATCCTCAGTTCATCATTACGATGACGTTTGTATTTTTGCTAACATATTTATTTATAGTAAGACGAATGATCCGTCAAACTGGTACTTTTTTTGAAGATGTTATTACAGAAAAAGAGGAAAAGTTAAAATATGCGAGTACTATATTACAAATATCAAAAATTGATCAACCTGCGAAAATAAAAAGAAAGCGACAATTGTTGTTTAGCAAATCACAGCGAATTTTTTCATATTGGACTAAACAGAATACGCTCGTTGAAGTTTTTATAAAAATTCTGTTGAGAAATAAGCAGTACATATTTTCGCTTTTAAGGCTAATTGGTATTTCAGTACCTACGGTAATCATCGTTCCTGCTATTTGGTTGAAATGGTTACTATGTATTGGAATCATTATCGTCATAAAAATATGGCTATCATCGATGTGGGATCACATCCAAAATAAGCACTTTATTATGCATGTTAATCAAGATCAGAAGGAGCTAGCTCTAGCAAGAACAAAGGCAGTTAATATATTTTTGGTGCCGTCCATGCTGTTTATTATCACACTATTATTAGGGGCCACAATGATTAGTCTTTAACCATTGCTTTAATAAATCAATCTTTAATCCACAATTATAGTTTGATAAGCTAAAAGAAGATCAAAAAGTGAAAAATATTAAATCATTATCCTATGACTCTGGGAGAGGGGGGGGGAATTGTGATTATTATTAAAAAAATTATTGTCAAATTAGTAAGGTTTAATAATTGGATTTTATTTACTTCCACAATTGCACTAATAGCATGTAGTTCACTTATTATGATGTATCTAGAGCCAGAAACATTTACTACACCTTTTGAAGGTGTATGGTGGGTGATGACAACTGTCACAACTGTAGGATACGGTGATCTCTATCCTGTCACTACGCTAGGAAGATTATATGCTATATTTCTCTATTTAGTTGGAATTGGTTTAATTGGTGTCATTATTGGTAAGATTGTTGACTTCTTTGCTACATTCAGAAGGAAGAGGGAGGAAGGAAGAGTGCATTATAAAGGCGAAAATCATCTAGTTATTATCGGGTGGTCAAGAAAAGCAAATTTTGCCATACAAGAAATACTACAATCAGAAAGTAAAATCGAGTTAGTCATCATTGATACACTGGAAAAGTCACCGATCATAAATGATAGGGTTCACTATGTGCAAGGCTATGCTGCTGATAATGAAACGCTGTCGAAAGCTAATATTTCAAAATGTAAAGCAGCTATCATCTTTGCAGATGACTCAATTCACGATGTTCAATTAATAGATGGAAAATCATTGCTTATTGCTACTGCAATTGAACGTCTTGTTCCGAATATACATACGACTGTGGAAATTTTATCGGAGGAACATATACAAAATTTTGTCCATGTAAAGGTAGATGAATTTGTCTTAACCCATGAAACTGTCTCGCGTATGGCTGTCCGTTCTGCATTTACAAAAGGAATATCTGCTGTATATACTCAATTAATAAGCAGAAATGTTGGTGACGATCTATATCAAATTAAGGCGAAATCTGAGTGGAAAACGTATCGTGATGCTTTCGAACAGTTGTTAGAAGCAGGTGCGACTTTAATCGCAGATAAGGATAAACTAAATATAAATCGCATGTTAGATAAACCTATTCCGAAGAATACATACTTATATGTCATTTGTGATAAAAATACATACAAAAAGATAAGTTAGCAGGAGCAAAAATTATAGAAGAGGTGAAGATGATGGTTGAGCAAATAAATTGGTTAGCTGAGGTTAACAAGCAAAAAGATAGCATCATTCAGACTACACAGGAGTTATTAAAAATTAAAAGTATTTTAGACGAAGAGAATACATCAAAGGAATTCCCTTTCGGGGAAGGCGTTGCTCAAGCTTTGCTTTATTTACTTAACAAAGGTAGTGAAGATGGGTTTCAATCAAAGAATGTTGACAACTATGCTGGTCATATAGAATTTGGAGAGGGAGAAGAAAGCGTTGGTGTTCTATGTCATGTCGATGTTGTGCCTGAAGGTAGCGGCTGGTCAAGTGACCCATTTGGTGCAGAAATTAGAGACGGAAAAATCTATGCACGTGGTGCGATAGATGACAAAGGCCCAACGATTGCTGCATATTATGCTATGAAAATCGTTAAAGAACTTAGCTTACCATTATCACGCCGTGTCCGTATGATTATCGGTACAGATGAGGAAAGTAACTGGCGCTGTGTAGAGCACTACTTTAAGCATGAAGAAATGCCGACGATGGGATTTGCTCCAGATGCTGACTTCCCAATTATATATGCTGAAAAAGGAATAGCTGATATTCACCTCATCAAGAAAAAAAATCAAAATCATGTATCATCACAAAACGATATCGTATTAGAAAGCTTTCAATCAGGTAGCCGCTTTAACATGGTTCCAGAGTTCGCTGAAGCAAAGCTAACAATCAAAGGAGATGCTGAGCAAATACTGCAACATTTTGATTCCTTTAAATCTGAGCATAAGATTCAAGGGAAGGGCTTTGTTGAAGACACCGATATTATATTACAGCTTGAAGGAAAATCTGCACATGGATCACTACCTCATCTCGGTATTAATGCTGGTATACATTTATTAAGCTTTTTGAAAAAAATACAGCTAGATGAGGAAGCTCAAACGTTTGTTACATTTGTTACTGATTATTTTGAAGAAGATACTAAAGGAAAAGCGCTTAGCGTAGAATTTGAAGATGACATAACGGGAGAGCTTACAATCAATGCTGGGATCCTATCTTATCATCGTAACGGTGAAAGTAAAATTGGGATAAATGTCCGTTACCCAGTAACAAACGATTTCAAAAAAACTAAATCATCAATAGAGGCAGCATGTGAGAAGTATGATATGACAGTACAAATTGTCTCACATATGGAGCCGAACCATGTGGATAAAGACCATGAATTAATAAAGACATTACAAAGAGTTTACCAAGAACAAACAGGTGAAGATGCTACTTTATTATCAATTGGTGGGGGGACGTATGCTCGTTCATTAGAAGCAGGAGTAGCTTTTGGTCCATTATTTCCAGGGCGAGAAGAAACAGCACATCAAAAGGATGAGTATATCATTATTGATGATCTATTAAAAGCAACAGCAATTTATGCACAAGCTATTTACGAATTAGCTCAATAATTTAAAATTGTCCGTAAGACATTAAATTGAAGATGTCTTGCGGACTAATACTGTATATAGACATAATAATAAGATTAGTGAAATTGCACACTAATTGTTTTGTCGTTATTTAAGAAAGAATGGAATAATCTAGTTGGATGGTGCTTTTTATGGAATTACTTATGAAACGAAACATCAATGTTCAATTGTACTTCGTCTTATTTTACTTTTTCGTTTTCTTTGGAATAGGATCTTTATACCCACTTCTAGGTGTTTATTTAAAAGATGATATAGGATTAACGGGTACACAAATTGGTATCATTATGTCTATTAGTCCTGTTGTAATGATTGTCATTCAACCTATGTGGGGAATGTTAAGTGATTATACACAAAAGCCTAGACAATTGTTAACGTTAGCAATTGTATTGACAGGCGTAGTTGGTATTGTATATTCATACGCTTCATCGTACATGATGTTTATTATAATTGCTGCATTATTAGCAGTCATGCAAAGTGCTATCGTTCCAATTTCAGATAGTATGACGCTGACATATACTGAAAGACATCGTAAAAATTATGGGTCTATTCGTTTATGGGGGGCAATTGGTTTTGCATTCTCTGTGTTTATCGTTGGTAAATTAGCTGATTTTTATGGTTTAGGTGTCATTTTTTTTGCTTTTGCAATTATTTTATTTATTTCAGCCCTTTTTGCAATAAAGTTACCAAATGAAAGCCAATCTATGAAAGTAAATCTTAGAGCAGGTCTCTCTCAACTCATTCGATTGCGAAGATTTGTTTTGTTTTTATTAACCACTTTCCTTATTTTTGGTCCTATTCACGCAAATAACACTTACTTCGGTATTTTAATAACTGAAATGGGTGGTTCAACTGGACAGGTAGGAATGGCCTTTCTTTTAGCTGCTGGTAGTGAGGCTCCATTTATGCTATTTGCAGGTCGGTGGATTAAGCGTATTGGGATATTACAAGTACTTTTATTCGCTTCTTTTGTTTCTGGTGCAAGATGGTTATTTTATTTTTTTGAACCATCTTTAACCGTTATCTATGCTACAACAATTGCACAAGGAATTTCTGTAGGCTTTTTTATTCCTGCTGCTCTCCAGTATGTTAGAGATATTGCCCCTAGTAAAGTTCGCGCAACAGCTATTTCTCTTTATTCAGCTGCGGGGATTGGCTTAGGGTCATGGTTTTGTAATTTTTTTGGAGGTGTCATTTTAGAGCGTTTTTCAATAAATAATGTCTATTTATTTTTTAGTCTTCTTACTGTTGTAGGATTAATTACATTACTTTTTGTTATACTTATTGATAATAAAAGAAGAACAGTAAGCTCATTATCTTAGTACGAACATCAATTTTTAAAAATTACTAAGCCAGCTTGAAGAAGATTTCTGGATTTGTCATTATTATTTAAGTAAAGAAGACGCTTCCATGTTTAGTTATATGTGCTTTCAGTCATTGTCCGGTACGAAAATTAGTGTGAATTATGTTCTAAAGAGCTAAGACAAATTAAATTAGATAGGTGAGAATAATGGGTAGAAAACCACATTATTTTTTGGCAATTGGCTTACCAGATGAAACGAAAAGAGAATTATATTTAAATAAAGAAAAAATTAAATCTCACTTTCCTTTTAAGACGTGGGTTTATGAACAAGATTATCATATTACATTAGCGTTTTTAGGAAGTATAGAAGATCCACAGCAATTATTAGCATTGATAGAAAAAGTTTCAACAATCGCTGAACAATACAATCGCTTTCGGCTTGAGCTTACGTCTTTCGGTACTTTTGGACAAGATGAACATCCACGCATTTTATGGTATGGAATACATAAAAATGAAACTCTTTTTTTGCTG
The DNA here is from genome assembly GCF_018588585.1 of Bacillus sp. SM2101. Lineage (NCBI taxonomy): Bacteria > Bacillati > Bacillota > Bacilli > Caryophanales > Bacillaceae > Bacillus > Bacillus sp. SM2101. The sequence goes on along the minus strand of NZ_JAEUFG010000006.1, from coordinate 239,096 downwards.
CAGAAGGATATCTACAAGGCATGTATTGAACTAGGTTTCTTATTAGATACTCGACCGTATTCCCCTCATATTACTATTGGGAGGAAATGGAAGGGTGAAAAAATATTTAATATAAAAGCACTAAACAACGCGTCGTGGCTTTTAAACAATCATAAGGTATTTAAAGTCAATCAACTTTCACTCTATCAGACCGATATAGAAAGCATACCAAAATATAAACCGATTAAGTTTTTTTCTCTTGAAAATAATCGTCAATAAATATTAATTAACATAGCAATAAAGTTACGAAAAGAGCCTTAGGAAATGATTATGTAAGGCTGTATTAGCATGAGTTCTTTCGTATAAAGCAAGACAAGTATGTAACTAAAGTTCGTGGCATCTTTTCTTCTCTAATGACTATAGATACTCTATAACACTTCAGTGACTTAAATATAAGTGTGAAAAGCAATAAAGTTACGAAAAGAGCCTTGGAAAATGATTATGTAAGGCTGTATTAGCATGAGTTCTTTTCGTATAAAGCTAAACAAGTATGTAACTAAAGTTCGAGGCATCTTTTCTTCTCTAATGACTATAAAAACTCTATAATCACATCAGCGACTCAAACATATGTGTGAGAGGAAATAAAGTTACGAAAAGAGCCTTGGAAAATGATTATGTAAGGCTGTATTAGCATGAGTTCTTTTCGTATAAAGCTAAACAAGTATGTAACTAAAGTTCGTGGCATCTTTTCTTCTCTAATGACTATAGATGCTCTATAACACTTCAGTGACTTAAATATAAGTGTGAAAAGCAACAAAGTTACGAAAAGAGCCTTAGTAAAAATCCGAGTAATGATACTCACAATAAGTTAACAGGAATATAATAGTTAATACGGTCGTTAAACTTCGCATGAACATGTGTGAGAGATGTAAAATGATGAAAACTTCAAGTTGAAAGTTGGTGAAGTTGATGGGACAACTTATAAAACTTCAAAATTATGTTTCACGTTACGAAATAGATACTTATCGTTATCCAAGTCAATATATTAGAATGAAGAAGCAACAATGGAATAGAATTCGATTAGCTTGGGAAAATGGAGATTTAGCGACAAAGGAAGATTTTGCTCATGATAGGGACTGGGATTCTTTACTAGATAATAAAGATGACAATATTCTATTAAAGTTAAAATCTATGTTTCAACGTAAGCAAAAGGATTCTCAAATAAATAATCACTTGGTAAATGATGCGGAGAATAATGATAATAAGGTTGAATGGCAATTGAATCATAAAGAAAATAACCCTGAAACAATGGAAGAGCTAATGCAACTATTTTTAGATCGTTTGTTTCATATTCAAATGAAGTGGGCTAGTTCAACGATACGTGAAAAGTCGTTAGTTGATCGAGATTATTATTACAATCAAGAAATTAAATTTTTTCTTCAAAGATTTCCCGATACATTCTTAGTTTTGTATAAGCCCATTTTTTTAGTAAAGCAAGCACCTGTTGAATTTGATATTGTTGTTATTACACCTATTCATACGTATTGTATTGCAATACTAGAAGATGAGGAAGACAGTGTATTCATTGGCTCGAACAAACGATTTTGGTTAAAAAAACATGCTGGCAAAGAAAATAAAGTGTTATCACCTACGATATCTTTAAATAGAATGGAAAAGATTGTTCGAAACATATATGACACTGAAGAAATTGAGATGCCGGTGAAAAAGATAATATTGAATCGTTCTGGATATGTTGATTATCTTGATAAACCAATCGATCTTGATATTATTGAGAAAAGAAATTATAACGATTGGTTTAATCAGCAGCGACAGATGGTTTCGCCACTAAAACATGTCCAATTAAAGGCGGCAAAGTCATTATTATCATATTGTCAAACATCATCTATCAAACGCTATGAATGGGAAGATGATCATACAGATCTTATGAAATTAACATAGAAGGTAGATACTATGAAAATTCTTTTTTTTATTGTAAATATTGCTGCTGGAAATGGCAAAGCAAAAACAATTTGGAACGAGGTCAAACAGGAGCTTGGTAAACAGAATATTGAATATCGATCTTTTTTGACAAAGTCACCTGGACACGCAGAGCATCTAGCGAAAGGAATTGTTAAGAGACATCCGTGGAAGGTTGCCGGCATTGTTGTTGTTGGTGGTGATGGAACAATGCATGAAGTAATTAACGGCTTAGCAGGTACTTCTAATATAAATGTAGGCTTTATTTCAGCAGGCTCAGGAAATGATTTTGCAAGAGGCTATTCTGTTCCTCAAGCACCAATAGAGGCTCTAAAACATATAATAGATGATAAGGAGCCAAGTCATTCTTTATTTGATTTAGGGCAATATACCATAAGTAACCCTCTTAAGAAAGTAAGGTACTTTGTTAATAATTTGGGGGTTGGCTTTGATGCTAAAATTTCTAGTAAAGCGAATCAATCATATCTAAAAAAACGCTTAAATAAAATTGGCTTAGGATCACTTATTTACGTCATTATTTTAATACAATCTTTATTTACTTATAAAAGAACAGATGTAACTTTAACGATAGATGGAAATATTCATCGTTTTCAAAATGTATGGTTTATTACTGTTTCCAATCAAGCATATTATGGTGGAGGGATGAAAATAGCTCCACTTGCACAACCAGATGATGGAATATTAGATGTAACAATTGTTCATAATGTATCACGTATAAAATTATTAGCGGTATTTATGAGTGTGTTTTTTGGTCTGCACACAAAGTTTAAAGGTGTAAATATGAAATCAGGTGAGTGTATTGATATTTCAAGTAGAGACTCACTTTTAGTACATGCTGACGGTGAGATAGTAGGCATGTCACCAGTAAATGTAAAAATACAGAACAAAGCAGTCTCCTTTTTTACGACTCACTCTGTAGGAAAATCACATGGAGAAACAATTAGGAGTGAATGAATTTGTTACAGATTAGACGTACCTATGAGGCATTTTTAGATGAAATGAATTTGATCACGATTATTATGCCAAAAATATATAGACAAGGGTTGTCTAACTCTTTTACACTCCAAGGTGACGAGGATGTTAACGAACCATTACAAATTTGTTCTACATTTGATGATCGTTTGTATATAAAGTATGAATGTAAAGCCGCTTGCCATATAGAAGTTGGTAAAGCATATGCTGTTTATGATGATGAAGGCTGTAGTACTGATTTACAGGTTGGGGCTGTTATTAGAACAGCTAAATTTGATGAGCTATATGCTTATGATGGGAATGATTTAGGAGTTACATTTTCTAAAGAATACTCACTATTTAAATTATGGGCTCCAAGTGCAACGAAGGTGAAATTAAAAATAACGAATCCCATCGATCACGAGAAGAAATATTACGAGATGAATCGTGGAAATCATGGATTATGGGATTTACTAGTACATGAAGACCTAGAAGGTGTATATTACTCATACCTTGTTTGTGTAAATCTTATTTGGAAGGAAGCCATCGATCCGTATGCTGTAGCTTTATCTGTAAATAGTGAGTATGGTGTCATTGTCGATTTAAATAAAACAGCTATGCAAGATTATAAATTGCCACCTTTAGAGCATGCAACAGATGCGGTTATTTACGAAGTCCATACACGGGATTTTTCAAAACATCCTAATAGCGGTATTAACGAGAAAGGTAAGTATAAAGGACTAATTGAATCACAAACTTCTGAAAGTAGTGGTTCATATACAGGACTTTCTTACTTGGTAGATTTAGGTGTTACACATGTAGAACTTATGCCTTGTAATGATTTTGCTGGTGTGGATGATCTTACTCCAGAAAAAACATATAATTGGGGATACAATCCACTGCACTATAATGCTCCAGAGGGTAGTTATTCTAGTAATCCTCAAAACCCTTATAATCGTATTAATGAGTTAAAAAAAGTTATTACTACTTTTCATAAAAATGGCTTAAGAGTCGTGTTGGATGTCGTATATAACCACGTATATATTCGAGAACAATCATCGTTCGAAAAAATTGTGCCAGGGTATTTTTTTCGACACGATGAGAATGGGCTTCCATCAGATGGAACGGGTGTTGGCAATGATATTGCTTCAGAACGACGAATGGTGAGAAAGTTCATTATTGACTCTGTTCTCTTTTGGCTTAATGAGTATCATGTTGATGGCTTTCGTTTTGATTTAATGGGTATTTTAGATGTTGATACGATGAATAGAATTAGAACAGCTGTAGATAAGATTGATTCAAGTATCATTTTATTTGGAGAAGGATGGGATTTACCAACATCACTGCCAACTGAAATGAAAGCTACAATACAAAATGCAAAAAAACTCCCTAGAATTGGACATTTCAATGACCAATTTAGAGACCGTATAAAAGGTAGTACTTTTAAACTTGAGGATAAAGGATTTTCTTTAGGTAATAGCTTTCAACTCGATAAGGTTAAGGAAGTTATTACGGGAAGTATAAGCTATGATCAAGCTAAGATAGGTATGTTTGATGAACCTGTACAATCAATTAATTATGTAGAATCACACGATAATCATACGATGTGGGATAAGATGATTAAAAGCAACCCAGATGAAAATGAAGAAACTCGAATGAAAAGACAGCGCTTAGCTACAGCAATCGTACTCCTATCGCAAGGTATTCCATTTGTTCATAGTGGCCAAGAATTTTTTCGTACTAAATTGGGTGTTGAAAATAGTTATAAATCACCTGATGAAATCAATTGGCTGGACTGGGATAGAAAAGGCATATATGAATCTAGTGTGCATTATACGAAAGGATTGCTGTTACTCAGAAAAAAGCATCGCGCCTTTCGATTTCCTGACTCCAGCCTCATTAGAAAACATTTAAAGTTTATTTCAGATAATGATCAAGTAATTGCTTACCAATTGCTTGATGTTGGTAAATATGGTCAGTGGGCATATATAACTGTTATACACAATAATAGTAAAGATGAACAATTGGTTAAAATAGATAGTGGAGAGGTTTGGGAAGCTATTTGTCATGGGGATAAAACAGGTATTACACCGCTAGTAAAAATGACAGGAAATCAAATAATTGTACCATCAATTAGTACATTGGTATTAATTCGTAATTAGAACTTGTTATTTTTACTTGACTAAAAAAGTAAAAGAGATATAAAATTTAAAGGATGGCTATTATTAAATACTCATATAGCCGTCTTTTTTATTCTAATGAAAAATAAGTATAACTTTATCTGAGCTATTTTTCGTAGTTCATCTAAGAATAGATATAGCGCCTATCCCCAAGAGGTGACTTTTCTTATACAAGACGACATGTGTGTTGACATTGAGGGTGAAATAGTTGGAGCATATATTAGGTAATGAGTGGGAGATATATCCTGCTGGTGGAGCAACTGGAGAAGCGTACTTTGCTCGATTCAATGAACGAAAATTATTTTTAAAACGTAATTCTTCACCATTTCTAGCTGTGTTATCAGCTGAAGGAATCGTACCTAAGTTGGTATGGACAAAACGTATGGCAAATGGTGATGTAATTACAGCTCAACAATGGTTGAATGGTCGCGAGTTAAAGCATGCGGATATGATTGATATTAGAGTTGTGGATTTATTAAAGAAAATTCATAACTCGACAGAATTATTACGGATGCTTACACGGTTAGAGAAAAAACCACTGTTACCAGAGATGATTATAAATGAACTGTTAATTTATTTTCCTATTGAAGAAACAGCAATTCCGGACATCAAGTCTGCGATAACATTTTTACAAGAAGAGCTTCCAGCTATAGAATACAATAATAAAGTTGTTTGTCATTGTGATATTAATCATAATAATTGGTTATTATCTGAAACAAATGAACTTTATTTAATTGATTGGGATGGAGCGATGATAGCTGATCCTGCTATTGATATAGGTATGCTATTGTACCGTTATATTCCAAAGCATGAATGGAGTTCATGGCTTGAGCGTTACGGAATAGAACTGACTTCAAATTTACATGCACGAATGAAGTGGTACGTTATCGCTCAAACATTAATGTCTATACATTGGTATAAAACGAAGAATAAAGAAAAAGAATTTCAAAACTGGTTAAGCTATTTAAATGAACTTTTAAATATTGATAAATAAAGGCAATCGGATTAATTTCCGATTGCCTCATATTATGTGATATAACAAAGGTTTTGTCATAAACTTTGTAGCTGTTGTTACTAATAATAGACAGTTTAAAGAGGTTGATAAAAATGCCACCAACGCTAGATGTATACTTGCTTATATCTAAGGGCAAAAAGCTACAATTAATGTGAAAACAGAATAGTAACAAATGACTTTAATCAGTTCTCATCTTTTGAACAAGACAAGATGTAATGAACGCAGGGTTGTACGTGTTTATTCATTTGTACGAAAAGGAACAATCAATGCAACAAGAGCAATGGTTTATGTTAATTGTGTAATATCATCAACCCATTGAGACAACTCTTCTCGATGTGTAGAAATATGATTTTCTAAATTATGGCTGTTCTTTCCGCTTTGACTGTAACTATATATGTTCTCGAATGTGTCATTCAATTTTAATTGACTGTTTGTGTTATTCATTAACGATTTAACAAGACGTTCTACTTGTTCACATTCTGAAACTGTTCCACAGCAATCGGATAGATGGTTTTCTAATATATCTTTTAATAAATTTATTTGATGATTTTGGTCTAGAGGCATTATGACACATCCTTTATGTGATTTTGAAAATGATTTATTGTTAGTGTTAATGATATATGCAAGATCTTCATTATCTGAGAGGGATATAAACCTTCAATAGTAGGATAAAGCTAATGACAATGAATGATTAAAACCACGCTTTTCTTAAAGTATGTAATAAGACAGTTTTTATTCAATATGGAGGGAATTATCATGCGTTTACGTAATAAACCTTGGGCAAAAGAACACCTATTTCAATATCCTCAATTTGCAATACAACACCCTGAGAATAATCGAGGGAAATGGCATGAGGTTTTTGGAAATAAGAATCCAATTCATATTGAAGTAGGAACAGGAAAAGGAAATTTTATTACAGAAATGGCGAAGGAACATCCACATATAAATTATATCGGGATTGAGGTCTATGAAAGTGTAATCGTGTCAGCACTTGATAAGCTAATTGAGGCTGATCTTCCTAATGTTAAAATAATTAATGCAAATGCAGTTGATTTAGCAGAGCTTTTTGCTAAGGGTGATATTGAAAGAGTTTATTTGAACTTCTCTGACCCATGGCCAAAAAATCGACATGAGAAACGTAGGTTAACATACCAGTCATTTCTACAATTATATGAGAATTTATTAGTTGACGGTGGAGAAATTCATTTTAAAACAGATAATCAGTCATTATTCGAGTACTCATTAATGAGCTTTTCAAAATATGGCTTGCAGTTAACTTATGTTAGTTTGGACCTTCACAAAAGTGATTTTGAAGGCAATATTATGACTGAATATGAACAAAAGTTTTCAGCTAAAGGACAAAGGATTTACCGGTGTGAAGTGAAATATTTATGAAATAAGAGAGATAGACACATATGAGAACTCATATGTGTCTATTTTTGCTCTAAGTGTTAAAATGTATTAAATAGGAGAGGTGGGATAATATGGAGCAATTACGTCTTGGAAATTTTACATTAACATGGTTAAATGGTGGGGTAACTCATCTGGATGGTGGAGCTATGTTTGGTGTAGTACCAAGGCCTCTTTGGTCAAAGAAATACGCCGTAAATGACTTCAATCAAATTGAACTAAGGACTGATCCGATTTTAATACAATATGAACATAAAAACTACTTAATAGAGTCTGGGATCGGGAACAATAAATTAACGAGTAAACAATTACGTAATTTTGGAGTAATTGAAGAGTCGTCAATAGATCAATCCTTAGCAAAGCTAAATTTAACAACAGCCGACATTGATTTTGTATTAATGACACATATGCATTTTGATCATGCCTGTGGATTAACAAAGTGGGAAAACGATAAGCTTATGCCTACATTTCCAAATGCACAAATAATTACATCTGAGGTTGAATGGCATGAAATGAAGCATCCTAATATACGTTCAAAAAACACATATTGGGAAGACAATTGGGTACCCATTGAAACACAGATTAGAACATTTACTGATGAAATTGAACTCGTCAAAGGTTTGAAGATGATTCATACTGGTGGTCATAGTGATGGCCATTCAATTATTGTCATCGAAGAGGGAGACGAAATGTTAATACATATGGCAGACTTAATGCCAACACATGCACACCAAAACCCATTATGGGTAATGGCATACGATGACTATCCAATGAATTCTATTGAGCAAAAGCAGGAATGGATGCAGCATGGAATGAAAATGGGAGCATGGTATAGCTTTTACCATGATGCATTATATCGAGCGATAAAATGGGATGAAGTGGGAGAGGTTATTTCTACAATTAAAAGAGAGAAATGAGTAAGGTCACATATTCCCAATCACCTTTGAGTTAATTGAACTTTTTAATAGGATCTTAACGGAAACTACATGTCCCTTATTTACAAAATTACAACAGCAGGTTATATGTGTAGCCATCTTTTTATAGAAGTAAAGATGCGACAAAACTCAAGCTATGTACGTTGTAATTGTACTTACAGTAAATGAAAATAACAAGCTTATGCGAGCACTGCTATCTAAAATAGCGAGTTTCACCATTTCTATTCACTATAGTATAGGAAATGGTGAAACTGAACTATGTACGTTAGTTAAACTACTTCTAATATGGTACCTGTTTGTGCATCAACAATAAATGTATATTGTGTGCTTTGCCCATCCTCATTTCTACTAATACCGCCCTCATATACTCTGTAATTAATATGATCCTTTTTTATACTCTTTGGGGACATATTGATCCAAGACCCATTAATACTACCATTTTCCTTAAAGGCATCTTTCACTATTTTTAGCGCTTTTTCAGGTGATAATAAAGTGTTTGACATCGAATTTTGAACAACATATGCTCCTGCTAGTCCAATACCAATTCCAAGGATAAACTTTTTCCAACCCATCTAAAATCTCTCCTTTGCAAATAAAAGTAGTGTCATTTCTTTTAAGCAATATTTAGACGATTATACTATTTTTTAGAAACGATATTTCTCTCTTTTAGATAATTCTACTAATATGTGTAATTTTAATCAAATGAAGGATATACAGTGTTTGTTGTGGGTGAGCAAGGGTCTATCACTTTTATTATTGTCCAGCACCAGTGCCAATCCCCTCTAGTCGTTTCACTAATTCACCCGAAGGCAAAAAGCGCCTTTATGTGAATTAGTTCCAACGCTTGTTAGGGATGAGTAAGGCACTTCCGTATTTATTTAAGTATACAAAACTGTTTGCTTAATTGTAAGGATTTTGAAGTGAAAAAGGTTGAAGTGGAAACAATATAAAAAATTCGCTACAATGAACGATGTACAAACTAAATATAATGTTGCAATGTTTTCGTCTGAATTATTCGAAGAGAGTATACTTGGTGTACGTTTGACAAGAAATCTATTAATGATTTAGTAACCCCTGATTTTTGACGAATGAAGAGTGAGATATTATGCATTAGCACATTTAATACAATTTAAGAACTTCAACGACAAAAGAAATAGCACTAAAGAGAGGAAAATGAAAATGAATAAAGACACACTAGATTTGTTTAAAACTTTAACGGAATTGCCAGGAGCACCTGGGAATGAGCATGCAGTTCGTAATTTTATGCGACAAGAAATTGAAAAATATTCAGATGAGATTGTGCAAGATGGACTCGGTAGTATTTTTGGTGTTAGAAGAGGGGATAAGAATGGTCCAACTATAATGGTAGCGGGACATATGGACGAAGTAGGCTTTATGGTAACCCAAATTACTTCTAGTGGACTTATTCGTTTTCAAACACTAGGTGGTTGGTGGAGTCAAGTGTTACTTGCACAACGTGTCCAGATAATTACTGACAATGGTCCAGTTATTGGTGTAATTAGCTCAATTTCACCACATTTGTTGGAAGAGGAACAAAGAAACAAACCAATGAAAATTAAGGATATGCTAATCGATATTGGTGCAGACAACAGAGAGGATGCTTTGAAAATTGGAATTAGACCAGGTCAACAGATAGTGCCTTTCTCTCCATTCACACCTATGGCAAATAGTAAAAAGATACTGGCTAAGGCATGGGATAATCGGTATGGATGTGGACTTTCGATTGAATTATTAAAGGAGCTAAAAGGTGAACAATTACCTAATGTTCTTTATTCAGGAGCAACTGTACAAGAAGAGGTAGGATTAAGAGGTGCACAAACAGCAGCAAATATGATAAAACCAGACCTCTTTTTTGCTTTAGATGCCAGTGCTGCCAATGATACTACAGGGGATAAAAGTGCTTTTGGGCATCTTGGACAGGGAGCACTTCTCAGAATATTTGATCGCTCTATGATCACACATCGTGGTATGCGAGAATTTGTTTTAGATACAGCAGAATCAAATAACATTCCTTATCAATTTTTTGTTATGCCTACAGGTGGTACAGATGCAGGGAGAGTCCACATGTCTAATAACGGTGTACCTTCAGCTGTAATTGGTATATGTTCACGCTATATTCATACTCACGGTTCGATTATTCATGTCGATGATTATGCTGCAGCCAAAGAGCTAATCGTAACATTAGTAAAAGCGTGTGATCAAACAACGGTTGACACAATACGTAATAATAGCTAGGAAAGATATTTTCTCCAATAGGACTTTTCTATGATTATTACAAAATTAGTAAAGCTTTTGTCATACTCAACAATAGAAAGTTATGATAGTATATAGGGTATGGTTTAGGTATTTTGTCTGATAGAGAATGACCTATGTAGAAGAACAATAGAATTCATTTTTTTGCCAATCATCTTGTTTTTCAAAGGAGGAGAAAAAAATCATATGAAAAAAATATTTAGTGTACTTTTCATAAGTATCCTTTCTCTTGTGCTATTTGGTTGCAATGCTTCAATAGAAGAAGAAATTACACAAACAAAAGATCAAATGACAACATTGTCTCAAAGTGAACCTTCAGAACCAAATAAGAGTAATGAACAATTTTCCTATTTTTTGCCGGATAATATGACGATAGAAGATGATGAATCGTTAAATAATATTGTATTTATCGAAGGTAAACAGCATTATATATTATTTGTTAATCCTCAAGAGGACGTAAAAAGTAAGGTATTGTATGAGGATATTAAGAAATCTAATGGTGACAACATAATTGATGAGACAATAGAAAGTGATGAGGATTTTACCTATACTGTAGTGAATCAAACAGAAGATAAATCGTATGAAGTAACTGTTGGAGTTGGGGGAGTTAAAATGACGACCGTTACTAAAGCGAATGCTATCTCTGAGAGTGCTGAAAAAATGTTGAATATTGTAAAATCAGTATCTGTTAAATAGTTTTTTTCTGAAAAGTGGGGAATTCGAAATGGCAGCTGTCATTAGAATTCCTTTTTTGTTAGTCTCCTATTTTTATTAAATTGGACAGGATGATGAGTTTTACGTGAGCTCATAATTGTAAGGGGAGAAAAAGTTCCACGTTAAATCAAGGTAATAACCAATGGCTGTTTTCGCATTGATTGTTGCTTTTCTTTCTAAGGTATAAGCACATATTCATATAGCAGTTAAACTTTTTATGTTATCTCATACGAGCACAAGGTAAGAAGAGCTTCATTGGTTTAAAACTACGTTTTTTTAGGCTAAATAAGTCCGCTTTGTTTTTCTTAAGTACTGTTTACTTGTATGAGATTAATTAGTTTGGTATGATCCGAATTAAGAAAATGAAATGATGAAACATAGGGGGCATGAATTTATTATGCAAAAGTTAGAAAGTGTACAGCAGTACAATGAGGTTATTCAAAATGATAAAGTGATTCTCATGTTTTCAGCAGACTGGTGTCCTGATTGTAGAGTAATTGAACCTGTTCTTCCAGAAATTATGGAAAAATATAATACTTACTCATTTTATTATGTAGATCGGGATAAGTTTGTAGATTTATGTGTGGAATTAAATATATTTGGTATTCCTAGCTTTCTTGCATTTCACAATGGTGAAGAAGTTGGTCGGTTTGTAAGTAAAGATAGAAAAACAAAAGAAGAGATTGAGCAGTTTATTAATGAATTGTAAATAAATCTTTATAACCTGAACACATGAGATTATAAGAGAGAAGGGCGAGGTGGGATAAAGTTGAAGATGGACAGTAACAAAATGAGAAATAAGCTTACTGAAAGATTATCCCGTCCCAATTGGAACATAGTTTACGATCGCGAAAAGGATAATCTACGTATAGAAGATGTAAAAACTAAAAAAGGGCTAACTCTTTCATTACCTGGAATTATATCAAAATGGGAAAATGAGAAAGAAAAGGCGATCGATGAGGTTGTTTATTATATCGAGGAATCGCTAACAGTTATGAATGAGCAGCTACATTTAGAAGGGAAAGAAAAGAATATTTTCCCGGTCATTCGCTCAACATCTTTTCCAATGAAATCAAATGAAGATTCTAAATTAGTATTTGATGATCATACTGCGGAAACAAGAATCTTTTATGCACTCGATTTAGGAAAGACATATCGGTTAATAGATGAAAAAATGTTAGATCAAGAAAATTGGAATATTGATCAAGTAAGAGAAATTGCAAGATTTAATGTGCGATCCTTAGACGTCCCAGTTAAAGAAGATCAAGTTGCTAATAATATTTATTATTTTATTAATTCTAATGATGGTTATGATGCGAGCAGGATATTAAACGAGCGGCTTTTACAAACATTTGACGATAAAATAGAAGGAACGATGGTCGTTGCAGTACCACATCAAGATGTATTAATAATAGCAGATGTTAGAAATGAAACTGGGTATGATGTACTAGCTCAAATGACAATGAGCTTTTTCTCTAACGGGAGAGTCCCTATCACTGCACTTTCTTTTTTATATGAACAAGGAGATTTAGAACCGATATTTATTTTAGGGAAAAATAAGCGACAACATTAAATTTGTCAAAGATAGATCTGATTTTTAGTCACTAGTCCAACTAGTGGCTTTTCTTATTTACTCCTTCGTTGTACACTAATAATAAGTGAGAGTAGAAAGTTAGTAATGAAAGAGTGATTTATGATGAATTGGATAAAAAAATTTTTCCAGCCTGATGAAGAGGAAATTGCTAACGAACATAATAGTAATGAAGAACTAACAAATGTCCGATACAATAGCAAAATCGAAGCTAAAATGACATATAAGTATCCAAAAGGAAAATTTCGTTTTCCAGTCATCCCTGATGAGGAAGTTAGGTCATCTGCAAAAACTCCATCACCAACACCTGTACAAGAGGAAACAAATATTAAACATCAAACGAGCAAAATGTCTCGTAAAGTTACGATCCAAAAAGAAATTAAAAAAACGCCCTTTCGTCCAACAGAAGTGGCTTCACCAATTTACGGTTATGCTCCTCGGGAGGACCAAGAAGTTGTAGAGATTGAAATACCGGCCACTAAAGTTGAAGAGGTGCTATCTTCTGAGGATATGATTACAAGTATTACAAGTAATCTTGAAATAAAACCTGAACCGATTAATGTGCTCTCAGATGCAGACATTGCAAGTGATGAAAAAGATGAGCAGGTAAATCAAGATTCCGAGTCTAGAATTACTGATATGAGTTCGAGCGATAACAACAATGTACAAGAAGAACAAGTGGATAATGAAGTTCAAGATATTCAAACGACTAATCATCATTCAAATGACGAGACAAGCAGTCGTTTTCAGCCTAAGAAAAGAAGTCGAATCCCCTTTAATGTTATCATGCTCAAACAGGATAAGAAGAAGCTTAAAAGCGATAACAATAAAACAGATAACAATAGAACAGATAACAATAGAACAGATAACAATAAAACAGATAACAATAGAACAGATAACAATAGAACAGATAACAATAGAACAGATAACAATAGAACAGATAACAATAGAACAGATAACAATAGAACAGATAACAATAGAACAGATAACAATAGAACAGATAACAATAGAACAGATAACAATAAAACAGATAAAAAAAATGGGTCATACCTTTTTCCACAAATCTCTTTATTACATAATCCACCTGAACAACAAACGGAAAATAGCGAATGGCTCAACCAACAGCGAGAGTTATTAGATCATACGTTAGCTAATTTTAAAGTAGGAGCTAGTGTTGTAAATGTGACACAAGGACCATCGGTTACTAGGTTTGAAGTTCACCCGCAGCCGGGTGTTAAAGTAAATAAAATAACGAATTTAGCAGATGATATCAAATTAAGTTTGTCTGCGAAGGATATTCGTATCGAAGCACCAATACCAGGGAAAAATACTATTGGTATAGAAGTGCCCAACATAAAAAGTAAACCGGTGTATCTACGCCAAATAATAAAAAGCAAGCAGTTTACAGAGCAATCTTCAGCATTAACAGTTGCACTCGGATTGGATATTTCTGGAGCTCCGATTGTTACTGATTTAAATAAAATGCCTCATGGTCTTATTGCTGGAGCAACTGGCTCAGGAAAAAGTGTTTGCATCAATGCGATGTTAATTAGTTTACTTTATAATGCAGCACCACATGAAGTAAAATTATTATTAATTGATCCAAAGATGGTTGAATTAGCGCCGTATAATCATATCCCGCATTTAGTTAGTCCTGTTATTACCGATGTAAAGGCAGCGACAGCAGCATTAAAGTGGGCGGTAGAGGAAATGGAGCGTCGATATGAATTATTTGCTCATAGCGGTGTAAGGGACATTACTAGATATAACGAATTGGTTAAAAATAAACGAGAAGCAAGTGGAGAATTACCTTATCTAGTAATTATTATCGATGAATTAGCTGATTTAATGATGGTATCACCAGGTGATGTTGAAGAAGCGATTTGTCGTATCGCTCAAAAAGCAAGAGCATGTGGGATTCATTTAATAGTCGCAACTCAACGTCCTTCAGTTGATGTAATTACTGGCTTAATTAAAGCAAACATACCTACTAGAATCGCGTTTTCTGTATCGTCTCAAGTTGATTCTCGAACAATTATTGACACGAGTGGAGCGGAAAAGCTATTAGGTAAAGGTGATATGTTATTTTTAGAAAACGGTTCATCAAAGACATTACGTGTTCAAGGAAATTTTGTATCTGATGATGAAATTGAGCAAATAGTTGGCCATGTGAAAAATCAAATGAAACCTTCTTACATTTTTGAAGAAGAAGAGCTGTTAAAAACAAGTGTTGTTAACGACAACAGTGATGATTTATTTTTACCAGCTTGTGAGTATGTAGTTGAACATGGTGGTGCTTCTACTTCAGCATTACAACGGAGCTTTCGAATTGGCTATAATCGTGCTGCCCGTTTGATCGATATGATGGAGGAACAAGGAATAATTTCAGAGGCAAAAGGAACAAAGCCGCGTGATGTTCTAATTACAAGAGAAGAGCTTAGCTTGTTACAAGAAACTAGTACATCCTAAAAAGAAATGGTATTCTGAATAATATAAACTAGTAGCAATAGCTTATGTTTGCGTATTATGATACATATTAGAATGATATAAGGAGTTCCTTAGGTATGAAAGAAATAGAATTAAAGTTACAAGGGAAAATTAGCAGGCTTACTAATCAGACATTTAAGTTTGACGAACGTGTAAAAGACGGATGGTTTTCGGCTGTTTATTTTTTGAAAACAAAAGAAATCATTGAAAAGTTTAAGCCCGATAATATTGTTACGATGCAGTTCTTTCAGAAAAATCATGCAGTTTTATGTGGTACGGATGAAGTGATTGCACTATTAAATACTTTTGTTGATAATCCAAAAGAACTAGAAGTTTATTCTTTGAAGGACGGTGACAAAATTAGTCCTTTTGAAACGGTGTTAACCGTAACTGGTCCGTATCAAAGTTTTGGTTATTTAGAGGGAATTATTGATGGCATATTAGCACGAAGAACATCAGTTGCTACTAATGTATATAACGTTGTAAAAGCAGCGGGATTATCTGGTATACAAAAGCCAATTATATTTATGGGTGATCGTGATGATCATTTTACACAGCAAGCGGGGGATGGATACGCAGCTTATATAGGTGGTTCCACTGCACAAGCTACTCATGCGATGAATGAGTGGTGGGGTAAAAAAGGTATGGGAACGATGCCACATGCTCTTATCCAGTTATTTGATGGTGACATTGTTGCAGCGACGAAAGCATATCATGATGTTTTTCAAGAAGAAGAGCTTATAGTATTGGTCGATTATAATAATGACAGTATAGTTGATGCTCTAAAAGTTGCTAGAGAGTTCGGAGAAAAACTGAAAGCTGTTCGAGTTGATACATCAAGAACGATGATTGACCAATATTTTGTTAGACATCCTGAAGTCCTTGGTACGTTTGATCCAAGGGGAGTAAACCCTCCACTTATCTTTGCCTTAAGGGAAGCACTTGATCGAGAAGGATTTGATCATGTGAAAATAGTTGTAAGTGGTGGATTTAATGAAAAGAGAATTACTGAATTTGAAAAACAAAATGTACCAGTGGATATATATGGTGTCGGGAGCAGTTTATTAAAAATCCATATTGGTTTTACAGGAGACAATGTTTTACTGGATGGAGTTCCCCAAGCTAAAGTAGGACGACGTTTTAGACCGAATGAAAGACTTGAAAAGGTTGAACTATAATAACAAAGACCCTTTTCAAATAGGTGTTGTTTTTCGTTTTTATAAAAAAACGAAAGTATCAATCTGATTTTTTTTATATTTTTTCAATAGCAGTAGACGATTATTTAAAACGACTTTACTATTTTAATTTAGTAACATAGCATCCAAGTTTTAGTAAAGAGCCTAATAACACTTACTTTTTTAGAACAATTCTACTTTAACTGAAGATGGTTTTATAACTGTAAGTATCTGTATTACAAATTACATGGTTTTCATCTACAATCAATGGTATAATGTTCAAATATGAAATCATTGAGGTTTAATGTTTTCAA
Organism: Bacillus sp. SM2101; assembly: GCF_018588585.1. Taxonomy (NCBI): domain Bacteria; kingdom Bacillati; phylum Bacillota; class Bacilli; order Caryophanales; family Bacillaceae; genus Bacillus; species Bacillus sp. SM2101. The sequence continues at coordinate 222,073 of NZ_JAEUFG010000006.1, read as the reverse complement.
AGGTTAGCAAATCTAGATAAGTGTCATATACTGTCTTACAGATATACGAAAAGTTGGAGGTTCTTCATATGACAGTTTACCATTTTGTCGGTATTAAAGGTACTGGAATGAGTCCGCTAGCTCAAATACTTCATGATATGAATTACGAGGTTCAAGGCTCTGATATTGATAAGCGTTTATTTACACAACAAGGACTTGAAGAAAGAAGAATACCATTTTTTTCTTTTGATAAGGAAAATATTAAGCCAGATCATACTGTAATTGCTGGTAATGCTTTTCCTGATACACATGAAGAATTAGATGCAGCGAATAAATTAGGCGTACCAGTCATAAGATATCACCGTTTTTTAGGTGATTTTATGCAGAAATTTACTAGTGTTGCAATTACAGGATCTCATGGAAAAACATCTACAACTGGACTTTTATCTCATGTAATGAGAGGCGCACATCCTACTTCATTTTTAATTGGTGATGGTACTGGAAAGGGAGTAGAAAACAGTAGATATTTTATAGTGGAAGCGTGTGAATATCGACGCCATTTCCTTTCTTATTATCCTGATTACGCAATCATGACAAATGTTGATTTTGATCATCCTGATTATTTCTCAAATGTGGATGATGTATTTGATGCATTTCAAGAATTAGCATTACAAGTTCAAAAAGGAATCATTGCGTGTGGTGATGATGAACATTTACAAAAAATTCAAGCTAAAGTACCAGTATTGTACTATGGCTTGAATGATGATAATGATTTTCAAGCTAGAAATGTAGAAAAAAGTTCTGATGGAACCACGTTTGATGTATTTGTTAGAAATACTTTTTTCTCATCTTTTAAGATACCTACTTTTGGTGATCATAATGTATTAAATGCCCTTTCAGTCATTGCTTTATGTCATTATGAAAATATTGATTTAGCCGTTATTAAAGAGCAACTTCAAACATTTGAGGGTGTGAAAAGAAGGTTCAGTGAAAAGAGAATAGGTAATCAGGTATTGATCGATGATTATGCACATCATCCGACAGAAGTGAAAGCAACGGTAGAGTCAGCAAGGCAAAAATATCCTGACAGAGAAATTGTCGCTGTGTTTCAACCGCATACGTATACTAGAACCAAAACTTTCTTAGATGAATTTGCTACTAGCTTACAACTTGCTGACCAAGTATATTTGTGCGATATTTTTGGATCAGCCCGTGAAAACCAAGGTAAGCTTTCTATCTTTGATTTACAAGCAAAGATAGATGGGAGCATGTTAATAAATGAGAAAGAAATTGAACGATTGAAGCGTCATGAAAATAGTGTGCTGTTATTTATGGGTGCAGGTGATATTCAAAAGTTTGAAGAAGCATATGAAAAGACAATTAAATAAACACGCATACAAATTAGAGCTTGTGGCATAGCGTCTCTTATATACGATGGCTGTACGTAAAAACACATCGTTCTCTTCAAGAAATATTAAATTTTACAGTAGCAGCCTAAATAAATGACCAAGCAATTTACTAATATATACACATACACTAAACGCTCAGAGCTTATGCTCTGAGCGTTTTTAACGGTTAGTGTAATACGTTTTTCTTTTAAATTAATGGTGAAGCTTGCAGAAGTATCCAAGGTAATTTTGCTTTGTTATTGTTTATTTTAGATTTTCTGGATTTAATGCTTCAAGTTCTGGGATAACGAAACGACCGTCCTTACGAATGAGGACATCATCGAAATATATTTCTCCACCTCCATATTCAGGGCGTTGGATCATGACCATATCCCAATGAATATTTGAGCTGTTCCCATTATATGCTTCATCGTAACATTGCCCAGGAGTAAAGTGGAAGCTACCATCTATTTTTTCATCAAATAAGATATCTTGCATTGGATGTTGGATGTATGGATTTACACCAATTGCAAATTCACCTACATATCTAGCACCTTCATCAGTATCAAAAATTTTATTTATTCGTTCATTATCATTAGAGGTTGCCTCGATTATTTTGCCATCTTTAAATGTAAGCTTTACATTTTCATATGTAAAACCTTGGTATGGAGATGGGGTATTATAAGTAATTGTTCCGTTTACCGATTCCCGTACAGGGGCAGTATAAACTTCACCATCAGGAATATTTCTGAGGCCAGCACATTTAACTGCTGGAATATTGTTAATAGAGAAAGTTAAATCAGTTTCTACACCCGTTATTCGAACCTTGTCAGTTTTATTCATTAAATCGACTAAGCTATTCATGGCAACGGCCATTTTACCATAATCTAAATTACAAACATTAAAATAGAAATCCTCAAACGATTCAGTGCTCATTTTCGCTAATTGAGCCATTGAAGAGGTTGGATAACGCAATACAACCCACTTTGTTTTTGGTACACGTATTTCTCGATGTACTTTATTTAGTATTGTGTTTCCGTATACTTTCATATTTTCATCAGGGACGTCCGATAATTCATTAATGTTATTACCTGAGCGAAGGCCAATATAAGCATCCATATCTTTCATCACGTTTGCTTCATAGTCAGCTATTATATTATAGTGCTCATCTTCTGCTCCCATTAATAATGCACGGTCAACTTGTTGATCCTTTAATGAAACAAATGGTTGACCACCTGCAGCATATGCTTCTTTAACTAATGCTACAACAAGCTCTTTTTCCAGTCCAAAATTCTCTATTAGAACCTTTTCACCCTTTTGTAAACTAACGGAATAGTTTATTAAATTTTTAGCCAATGTGTTAATTCTTGGATCCTTCATGATAAATTCCTCCAAATTGTTTTAAGAATTGTGAAGCAACATTGTTTAACTCAAAACCTTATATAAAGTATATACATAATGTTACTAACAGATTAATACAATTAATTGATCTTGAGCTATCCTATATTATTGTAACCGAAAATATTTGTTTTGTATTACTGAAATACTACGAGTATCAATTTAATAAATACAAAAATGTAACTTTATACATTTTTAGAGAGGAACATAATAGACATACGTCGAATTTAAAAGATAATTAGGTTATTATAGCTGAAAAGGAGGTAACGTTAGGTTGATGTGGATAGTTTATATTAGTGTAGCTATTGTAGCTGTTGCTTTTGTTGTACTAGTATTTTTTTTAGCAAAGACATTAGTTTCATTACAACTTACGTTAAAAAGTGTCGCACATACTCTGTCTTCACTAGAAAAACAAGTGGAGGGAGTTACATCAGAAACAACTGATTTATTAAAGAAAACAAACATTCTCGCTGAAGATATTCAAAAAAAATCCGAAAAGTTAAATTCAGTTGTAGATGCTGTTAATGATGTGGGTACGTCTGTACATCGATTTAATAAGTCAGTACAAGAGGTTTCTACATCAGTAGTGAATCAATTAGAAGATAATCAAGAGAAAGTAACTCAAGTAGTTCAATGGGGAAGTGCAGCAATTGACTTATGGAATAAGTGGAAAAGTAAATCTAAGTAAGTCATTAAAGCAAATTAGCTTCAGTGGTTTGTAAAAGTCTACTCCGCTTGAAGAAGCATGATACTTTGTGGGGGAGCTTGAATATACATTTTGAATACATTAATGAAGGAGGAGATAATACGATGAGCAAAGATGGGATCAATACAAAAGATTTTCTGATTGGTGCTTTAGTCGGTGGTATTGTAGGAGCTTGTACTACTCTATTCTTAACACCTAAATCAGGAAAAGAATTAAGAAGTGATATTAATGAACAAGCAGTAATTGTTAAGGATAAAACTGGTCAAATTAAAAATACAGTCATGGAAAAAGGTTCATCGATTGCAGGTTCAGCGAAGGATAAAACAGCAGGGTTCAGAAAAACAGTTGCTCAACAATCTTCTAACATCGTAACTAAAATGAAAGAAATGAAAAGAAATGGCGATTCTGACATACCAACTACTATAACAACTGAGAAAGAGGAACCAACACTAGCTAAACAAAAAAATGAATATATTACCATTGGACAAAATGATATTGATATTCAAAAAAAGCTCCAAGAAACTGAAAAAGCTATTGAGGATATGGAAAGTTCAATTCAATTGAGTAATAAGTAGTGGAGTGTTATGATTACTTCACTACCTATTTTTTTGGGAAGAATTTCAGAGATAACTAAGGAGATTGCTCATTTCTTGTTGTCTAGATTCAGCACCTATGCCCTTGTGAGTCGCAATAGATTTGGATGAAGGTACTGTATAAGTTCAAGAGAAAGAAAGTCATGGCATGCTGGGATTAGATAGAAGAACAATTGCGATTTTTAAGGTTAGGGGGATTTATATTGGCTAAAGTAAAAATATCATCTAAGGAACAATTTGAAAAGCTTATTAATGAGCATTCAAAGTTTTTAGTAATGAAACACAGCTTAACATGTCCGATTAGCAGTTCAGCTTTTAAGGAATTTGAAAAATATAATAATGAAAATGAAGAGCTTCAAATATTGTATTTATATGTACAGGAATCAAGAGCTCTTTCAAATTTTATAGCTGAAAAATATAGTACTAAACATGAATCTCCACAAGTTTTACTAGTGAAGGATGGCAAGGTCATTTGGCATGCATCTCACTGGAACATCACTTACGATACATTAAAAAAGCAGGTAGGATAAAGGAGTGGGAGGATCATCCTCCCACTCCTTAACGTTTGGCTGTTTTCGCATAAATTGTTATTTTTCATACTGTTTCTAATTAGATAGCAATATAGCTTATGAGAAGAGCCTTATGCTTACACATATGTGTTTTTATCCTGAAAGACGATTCGTAGCTCATCTCCTGGCTCTATAATATCTTTAAACGATACTTCTTCATTGTTTCTAAGTAATGCGTAACCGCCATGCGCATTGTCAGGTAAATTAAATTCTATATGTGAAAATATGTCTTGAAAGATAAATGGCTCAACGGTTTTGCTTTCTATTTCAATGTGATCGCCGCTATATAAAATATCGGCTTCATTCAGTTTCGTTCCATTTTTATAAATCTCATTTATACTTTTTGTTAATAATATTTGCTTATGATTAAACTGAATTGGAATCGTTTGAGATAACATAATTCCCTTTAATTCAGCGAAGTCTTTAACAGTTAATGTAGATTTAGAGAAATTAAAAACAATATTATCATTATTTGCAAAGCTAGATGTTGGAGGCACTTTCACACCATTACGAGTTATGTATCCAGACATAGAGGGAATTTTTGTCTCTTGTTTATTAATCACTAAGGAATATGTAAGCAACTCAGAGTGCATATTTTCATTTTGTATAAAATTTAGTAACCCTTTAATATTAGAAGGAAATTCACAATGAATGCTATCATGATCAATAACGAAACTATCTGCATTCACCTCTTGCTTGTTTTTAAAAAATCTTGCAACAATTTTATGCTTTTGTCCATTAATCGTGATGTGTGCTGTAGGTATTTGATCAATAATATCTTTGATTTGTACTCGAGCTGGACTTCCATCGCGGCCTTTTTCAATCGTAATATGGTCACCTTGTTGAATTAAATCATCGAGTGAGCACGGTTCATTGTTTTTTAATAACATTGGTGGAAGACCATAATTTCCTGGCAAAGTAACTTTTTGTCCATTTAATGTAATAATGCTTGCCATACCAGGCTTGCCGTACAGTTTATTCATTTCTATGCCCGCTGATAGTAAACAATCACCAACAGTTAGTTTTTTTATATCAAATAGTCTAATAGAATTGTCATTTACTGTCACGCTTAAATACTGAACAGGCGTTTGTTTAGCTGCAATTCCTATTCCAATAGGAGTGACTAGTTCAGGCCCTTTATGAATATTTTCAGATAAAATTAGTCTTTGAATTGCATCAATGCCACGAATCGCGACTCGATTGTCTGGTAGCTCTAGGTATGAAGCAATTCGTTTTGGCAATTCAGGTGTTAAGCTACCGCCACCTACTAGCATCACTGCTTTTGGAGGTTTATGCTGATTTAATGTTAGTATTTCACTTACTATGGAGGATGCCAGCTTGTCTATGGAGGAAGAAATTTGTTTAATAACCTCATGTTTCGGAACCTCTGTCTCAAATCCTAAAATATCTGTAATTGTAATGGTCCCTTGCGTAAATAGCTCTCGTTTTGCTTTTTCAGCGAGTGGAAAATCTAGTAAGTAGCCATCGCTTATAGCTTCTGTAATTTCATCACCTGCAATTGGTACCATCCCGTAAGAAACAACTGTTCCAGCATCAGTAATCGCAATATCTGAAGTACCTGCACCTATATCAACTAAAGCTACATTTAATCGACGCATTGTTTGGGGTATCAGTACATTAATGGCAGCGATCGGTTCCAGTGTGAGAGCTTCCATTTCTAAATTAGAGCGCTGTAATGATGATATAAGAGATTCGACAACGACTCTAGGCAAAAATGTGGCAATTATTTCAACAGAAGCAGTTTCACCTTGTTGGTCAATTAAATTGCCAATTTCTTCATCATCTAGCTTATAGCATATGACAGAATATCCTACACAATAATAATGATAGCTTTTATCTTCCTTATTATTTGACGCTAAGTTTATTTGGGCCTGCTGAACAGCGCTTAATTCAAAATGCAGTACGTCTTGTTTTGTCATGATCGGCTTTCCTGAAATGGGCATAGTAACTAGACCACGTTCAGTTTTTAATGCTCTCCCTGCTGCAGCTACACATACTTTAGCTAATTTCCCATGTCTACTTTCTAGTTCTGTTTTTATTTCTGTTATTACTTTTGAGACAGCCAATACATCATGAATTTGCCCATCAAGCATTGCTCTTTCAGAATGTTCTTTTGTTACAATATCAACAATTTCAAAATTGTTATCTTTTTCCTTAACTATTATGCCGTTGACAGATCTTGTTCCTATATCTAATGCAAAAATCGTAGGTAGTAAGGTCAAAGCTTCTCACCTTCTTCACAATTAATCAAAATACTTTAACACTTAAAAGCGTTTAAATATTAAAGTTTTTTAGTGACAACACAATTGAATTCGTATATAATAAACTCTAATTACATGAAATGTACCACACTTTCCACATCTAATAAAGTAATCTGAGCATAATATATTTGCTATATCATTATTAAGATGAGGAATCAAACTTATAATTTGTCATTCAAAAAGGGGAACCAAAGTTCTTGATTTGAATACACTTTATCATAGTCGAAAGGATGAAAGAGATGAGTAATAAACAATTAGACGAGCTAAGGTTAAAAGTAGAAGAGATTAACATGCAATTATTGAAGTTAATAAATGAACGTGCATCACTTGTACAAGAAATAGGAAAAGTGAAAGAAGCACAAGGTGTTAATCGTTTTGATCCTGTTAGAGAACGAAAAATGTTGGATTTAATTAATGAACAAAATGATGGGCCATTTGAGACTTCAACATTGCAACATATTTTTAAAGAAATATTTAAGGCAGGGCTGGAACTACAAAAAGATGATCACCGTAAAGCATTATTAGTTTCTAGAAAGAAAAAACCAGAAGACACAATTATTGATATAAAAGGTGAACAAATTGGTGATGGAAATCATCACTTTGTAATGGGGCCGTGTGCAGTTGAAAGCTATGAACAAGTTGCATCAGTAGCAAACGAAATTAAGAAGCATGGATTAAAGCTTCTACGTGGAGGAGCGTTTAAGCCACGAACATCACCATATGACTTCCAAGGTTTAGGTGTAGAAGGATTGAAAATACTTAAACAAGTTGCAGATGAATATGATTTAGCAGTTATTAGTGAAATTGTTAATCCAGCTGATGTTGAGAAAGCAGTGGATTATATTGATGTTATACAAATTGGCGCAAGAAATATGCAGAACTTTGATTTACTCAAAGCTGCAGGGGCAGTGAATAAACCAGTATTACTGAAGCGTGGTTTAGCAGCTACTATAGATGAGTTTATCAACGCTGCAGAATATATTATTTCTCAAGGCAATGGACAAATTATTCTTTGTGAACGTGGTATTCGTACTTATGAAAGAGCAACAAGAAACACATTAGATATATCAGCGGTACCAATCTTAAAGAAAGAGACACACCTTCCAGTATTTGTTGATGTTACACACTCTACTGGTCGTAGAGACTTGTTATTACCTGCCGCTAAAGCAGCGTTAGCAATTGGGGCAGATGGTGTAATGGCAGAGGTTCATCCAGATCCAGCTGTAGCACTTTCTGATTCAGCACAACAAATGGATTTCAATCAATTTAACGATTTTATCAATGAAATTAAATCAGCTAGCACTGTTAAAGCTTAATTAATAGCTCTTTTTGCTTTATACTGTTACTGTTTTAATAAAAATTTATAAAAGCGTGATGTGACACCAGTTACAACGGTTTTTAGTGTACAGATGTTACGAAATATAGCTATATTTGTGTTGAATATGTATTACTCCTGCTACGGCAGGAGTTTTTTTTGTGAAAATAATTTGTATATTGATTGCGGTCTATTTCATAGTATCGTATGATATGTTACATATAACTTAAGAAATGTCACCTACATAATATTTATAATTAAATCTCTGTTCAAAAACTTTGCAGCTATATTTATATATTAACAATGAACATGAAGATGGGTTTTTGTCCGAAACCGTTAAAGTGATAGTAGAAAAGATGCACGAATGTTAGTTTTTTACACCTTAGTATGAATAGTAAGGATTGATGTGAAAATAGCCCTTATTAAGGTCATTTGTGAAACTCTATACAATACTAAAACAATTCTTGCTTATTAATATAAGTAGTGGTTCTGTTAAATATAAAATTTAAGCAAATAATAGCATAAAGAAAAATAATTAGGAGCTGATAATGATGAATGTTACTATATATGATGTTGCACGTGAGGCTAATGTATCAATGGCAACTGTTTCAAGGGTTGTAAATGGGAACCCAAATGTAAAACCAGCGACGAGGAAAAAAGTATTAGAGACAATTGAACAACTTGGATATCGACCAAATGCAGTGGCACGTGGTTTAGCGAGTAAAAAAACTACAACTGTCGGTGTGATCATTCCTGATATATCAAGTATCTTCTACGCTGAGCTAGCGAGAGGTATAGAAGATATAGCAACAATGTATAAATATAACATTATTTTAAGCAACTCCGATCAAAATAAAGAAAAAGAGCTTCATTTAATTAATACCATGCTTGGAAAACAAGTCGATGGAATCGTTTATATGAGTGGGAATATTACAAAAGATCATGTTGAACAATTTAAAAAATCACAAGTACCAGTAGTTTTAGCAGCATCTATTGAAGAAGAAAATATTATCCCTTCTGTTAACATTGATTATGAACAAGCTGCATTTGATGCGACAACTAGCTTTATTAATAATGGCCATAAAAAAATTGCATACGTCAGTGGCCCACTTGATAATCAAATTAGTAGTATAAAGAAGCTAGAAGGATATAAAAAAGCTCTTTCAGAAGCTGGGCTACAATATGTAGATGAATATGTTCTTGAAGGTGATTATACTTATGATTCAGGGATTGAGGCTTACAAAAAGATAGAGGAGATGCCAAATAAACCAACGGCTGTTTTTGCTGGGAATGATGAAATGGCTTTAGGTGTCATTCATGGGGCGCAAGATCATGGCACAGTGATTCCTAAAGATATGGAAGTGATTGGCTTTGATAATACAAGGCTATCTTTTATGGTGCGACCACAATTGACGACAGTTGTTCAACCTATGTATGATATCGGTGCAGTAGCAATGCGGTTGTTAACAAAATATATGAATAAAGAGAAGGTAGAGGATAGCGTCGTAGTACTTCCTCATAGAATTGAGTTTCGTCATTCAACAAATTAAAAATCCTGTCGATATATAGAATAGAGAGGTTGGATTCTATATATGCACAGGGAGAGAAATTATGAAAAAAAAATTCGATTTACTAACACCTAGTGGATTAGTTCTTGCAGTAGCTATGTTTTTATTCGGTATAATATCAAATAGTGGATCGACAGGATTATCCTCATTTATCCATTTCCCATCAATGTATATTGTTTTGGGTGGTTTAACCGCTGGGTTGTTAACAAGTTTTCCCTTAAAAGACATTAAACTTTTATTTAAGGTGTTAAAAGAAGCATTTAGTCAAAATGAACAGGAGCTACAAGGATTAATTAATACATTTGTCAATTTATCTGATAGGGCGAGAAGGGAAGGTTTACTTGCATTAGAAGCTGAAATTGAAAATGTTAACGATCCGTTTATTAAAAAAGGTGTCCTATTAGCTGTAGATGGTATAGAACCTGATGTTATTAATGATATTATGGATGCTGAAATTTCTGCAATGGAAGAAAGACATCGGAAGGGAAGAAGTATTCTTGAAAGGGCTGGAGAACTAGCACCTGCCTGGGGAATGATTGGTACCTTAACAGGATTAGTATTAATGCTCAAAAATTTGAATGATCCAACGACTTTAGGTCCCAATATGGCAATTGCTTTAATAACTACATTGTACGGCTCATTACTCGCTAATATAGTTTTCATTCCATTAGCATCAAAACTTGCTTTGAAAACAGAAAAAGAAGTATTTTTGAAGCAAATTATCATTGAAGGGGTGATTGGGGTTCAATCTGGTCAAAACCCTAAAATTTTGGAAGAAAAGCTCAGTGCCTTTTTATCTTATAAGGAGCGAGTGGGCATCGAAGATGAGGAGGTAGAGGAGGCAGCTCAAAATGAGAGATAGGAAAAGAGTGCATACTGCAAGAAAAAAAGGTGCACCTGCTTGGATGGTTACTTTTTCTGACCTTATAACTTTAATTCTTGTTTTTTTCATATTAATGTTTTCAATGTCGCAAATTGATATTGTTAAGTTTAAAGCTGTTGCTAATTCATTTAAAACGAACCATATTTTAGACTTTGATCCATCTCCTATCCCCTTCGATCCATTATCAGCAGAAGATATACATTTGAAAGAGGGTAGTGGGGAGACCACTATTTCAGATCCATTAAATGAATTAGTTGTAGAAATACAACTATTCCTCGAAGAGAATGGTCTTGAAGATGTCATTGTAGCTAATCGTTATGAGCGTGGAGTTGTTTTAGTTTTACAAGAAAAGGTTTTATTTAACACTGCGGAAGCAATTATTCAGCCATCCGCTTATCCATTTTTAGATAAGGTTGGAAATTTATTAGGTGACATGTCAAATCTAGTTAAAGTGGAAGGGCATACAGATAATCGTCCAATTGAAACTTTTAGATACCCATCAAATTGGGAATTATCTACAGCTCGGGCTAGCAGTGTTATTCGTTATTTAATAGAAGAGCATCAGCTAGATGATATCCGCTTTGAAGCTGTCGGATTTAGTGATACTAGACCCGTTGCTCCTAACTCTAATCCAGAAAATTGGGAGAAAAATCGAAGAGTTGAAATAGTCATTTCTGATCCAGAATACATTGAACAAACTAATTAATTTTTAACTCTCGAACATGCCTTAACGCTTGTAGTAGAAAAAGCTTCTTTTAAGCATATTAAATGAAATGTTATTAGGACATAAAATTAAAAAATGGCTTATAAATCATTTTGATTTATAAGCTATTTTTTATATAGAATTCCGTTGTTGTTTATTTTCTCTAATGATTTGAAGCGCTTTCATGACTGTGTGCAAGTTTTTCTCAGAAATTTCATTTCTACGCGGTATAGGAGAGTAAAGGTCTGCTGGATCATCCCATTTTAACGGTAGTTGTACTGGAGAAGCGTCTTGCCATGCTTTGATCCATTCCTCAGGTATATCAGAAATATTATGTGATTTTTCAATCATCTCAATCCAAATTAAGGACCATGCCCTAGGAACAACACGCCATATATCATAACCCCCTCCACCTACTGCGATCCATCTACCACTACAATACTTATGAGCAATTTCATGAGCTAGCTTTGGAATTTCTCGATATATTTTCATCGTCGAAGAAAGGTGTGTAAGTGGGTCATAATAATGAGAGTCGGCACCATTTTGAGTTATAATGACGTCTGGTTTAAAATAGTCTGCAATTTCTAAAAAAGATTGTTTATAAGCATGCAACCAAGAGTCATCTTCGGTGAAAGCATCAACTGGGATATTAAATGAATACCCATAACCTTTCCCATGTCCTCTTTCATTTACATGTCCTGTACCAGGGAATAAATATCGTCCAGTTTCATGTATGGATAAGGTACATACTTCAGGGTCATCATAAAATGTCCATTGTACTCCATCCCCATGATGAGCATCTGTATCGACATACATTACTCGTACCCCATATTTTTCTTGCATATATTTAATGGCTACAGAGCTATCATTATAAATGCAAAAGCCAGATGCCTTTCCTCTAAAACCATGGTGTAATCCTCCTCCAAGGCTTAGTGCATGTGTAGCCTTTCCTGTTAACACATGGTCTACAGCCGTTAACGTACCGCCTACTAACAGAGCACTTGCTGTATGCATATCTTTAAAAATGGGGGTATCTTCGGTGCCAATTCCATATGCTTGAGCTTTTTCCGCTGAAAGTTGACCTTTGCCAGCTAATTTAACTGCTTGTATATAGTTTGGGTCATGAATAAGCGTCAGTTCCTCATCTGTTGCAATTCTAGGAGGGATAATTTGATTATCATCGAGTAAATGAAGCTTTCTAAGGAGGTCATAAGTTAATTTCACCCTCAATTGATTAAAAGGATGGTCATCACTAAATTTGTATAATTGAAATTGGTCCGAATAAATAAAGACTGAGTTTCCGCTCATAAAGAAATACCTGGTTGAGTTGGCCATAAGACTGTATAACCTTCATTTTTCAATTCATTTACGATTTTCAGTGGGTTCATCGTTTGGACACGAAAAACGAGTATTTTATAGCTCTCATCTACATCTGGATATACTAGGACACTATTGATGTTTATATTTCGGTCTTTAAAAATTGAGGCAATATCGCTTAGCATGCCGGTTTTGTTACTAGCTTTAATTTCAATGTGTGAACTAGGTTGGTGTGCACCAGTAAGTTGTACAAGGGTATGAAGGACGTCTGTTTCTGTAACTATACCTACCAATTTATTATTATTTGTTAACGGCATACAACCGATCCGATGCTCATAAAATACAGCAGCCACTTCCTCAACAAAATCTAACGGGTGACCAGTAATAACGTCAGTTTTCATAATGTTCTTTATTGGCTGTTTAAGTATGTGCTTATTATCATTGTTAAGTTCCAAAATAGAAGGGCTTGCATCACGTAAGTCACGATCTGAGATAACCCCAATTATGTGATGGCTTTTATCTACAATAGGGATATGTCTAATATCTTTTTTGTGCAACGTGATAATAGCAGTTTCAATCGTATCATTTGGAAAGAGTGTTGTTACATCTGTTTTCATTATTTGTTCAACTATCATTGTACTTCCCCCTTCAAGCTGTATTTCAATTTAAAGGCTATCTAATACATAAATCTATTCATAAATCTTAATCGATCGAATTTTTGTATGGATTCATTATCAACTCTTGTTCCTATTCTAGCCATTAAACAGTTCGCTGGATGAGAACTTATTTCTGGATCATCGGTGGCATACCATTCCAGACCGCCAGCATTCATCATTTTCTCCATTACCTTCCTATACTCCCAAACATTAAGTCCTGTACCTTTTAAATCCCAGTGCCAGTAGTATTCGGTCGTAATAATAATGTAGTCATTCATTACATCATCCATCATTGATACATTAATAAGGTTTTTGCCGACTGATGAACCTCGGAATTTAGGAATCACTTCTATTGCCCCGAGTTCAATTAAATTTTCCATGTTGCCTTCAGACCAGCGTTCTAGAGGGTCAGGGTATAAGAAAGTAACATATCCAACTATGGTATGTTGGTGTCTTGCGATAATAATTCTACCTTCAGGCAAATCTGCTATCCCTATTAATGCCTTATGTTGTTGATCTGGTTGGCGAAATGCTATAAGATCGTGATGAAAATCGTAGCTTGATAGTTTAGCAGATGAAATGGGTCCTTCTAAAATTAAGTTTCCCTGTGGTGTTTTTAATTCTTTTGCATTATAAGTTTTTTTATGTTCCATTAGGTCACCACCTTATTACATGTTTTATTCTATTATACATAATATTAGTAATATATAATTACTCTCAGTGCATTTTTTTCATCTTCATTTTTGTGGCAATTCGTTAACAATGTATTGTAGAACTACAAATGATATTTTAATATTTTTAAAATTGAGAACAGTATGTATTTATAATATAATATTCTTTGAAGAGATTTACAAAGGGGGAATTGTAAATGAAGGTGGAATCGTTAGCTGTTACGAAAGGGGATTACAATTTAACAGACTACGAAGAAATTTATAGTCAGTTTAATTGGTCCGATGTGGAAAATAACTTTTCTTGGTCAAAAACAGGTAGAGTGAATATGGCATATGAGGCGATTGATCGTCATGCATATACCTTTAGGAAAAATAAAATTGCATTATATTATCAAGATTCTGTTCGAAAAGAGAAATATACATTTAAGGAAATGAGTGAATTCTCTAACCGAGCAGGGAATGTACTTAAGCAAGCAGCTGATGTTGAAAAAGGTGATCGTGTTTTTGTGTTTATGCCTCGTTCTCCCGAATTATATTTTATTATTCTAGGGGCAATAAAACTAGGAGCAATTGTCGGTCCGTTATTTGAAGCTTTTATGGAAGGGGCAGTACGTGATAGGTTAGAAGATAGTGAGGCAAAAGTGTTAGTAACGACTCCTGAGTTATTAGATAGAGTTCCAGTTAATGAGCTTCCAGCATTAAAGCATATCGTTTTAGTTGGTGATGGCTTAGAAGATGATGAAAGGTTTATTAATTATTATAAAGAAATGGAAAGCGCTAGTGACCGTTTAAGTATTGAATGGGTCGATAGATCAGATGGACTTATTATTCATTATACTTCAGGCTCAACAGGTAAACCAAAAGGAGTATTGCACGTCCATAATGCTATGATTCAGCACTATCAAACAGCAAAGTGGGTATTGGACTTAAAAGAAGATGATGTTTATTGGTGTACTGCTGACCCTGGATGGGTTACAGGGACTGCGTATGGTATTTTTGCTCCATGGCTTGTGGGTGCTGCAAATGTAGTTATTGGAGGAAGATTTAGCCCAGCTACATGGTATGAAGCGATTGAACAGTTCGGTGTTACTATTTGGTATAGTGCTCCAACTGCATTTAGAATGTTAATGGGTGCTGGAGATGATTTAGTAAAGCAAAATGATTTGAGCACCCTTAGACATATTTTAAGTGTAGGTGAACCATTAAATCCTGAAGTCATACGTTGGGGTGTTAAAGTATTCAATAATCGTATTCATGATACATGGTGGATGACTGAAACAGGTGCCCAATTAATATGTAATTATCCATGTATGGAAATAAGGCCCGGTTCAATGGGGAAACCTATTCCAGGAATTAAGGCTGCGATTGTTGATGATCAAGGAAATGAATTACCACCAAACCGGATGGGGAATTTGGCTATACAAAAAGGATGGCCATCGATGATGTATACGATTTGGAATAATCAACAAAAATATGAGTCATACTTTATGCCAGGTGATTGGTATGTATCAGGGGACTCAGCTTATATGGATGAAGAGGGGTATTTTTGGTTCCAAGGTAGGATAGATGATGTGATTATGACTTCTGGTGAAAGAGTTGGGCCTTTTGAAGTTGAAAGTAAGCTTGTTGAACATCCAGCAATAGCAGAAGCTGGGGTGATAGGAAAACCTGACCCAGTACGTGGAGAAATTATTAAAGCATTCGTTGCACTTAGACATGGCTACGATGTTACTGATGAAT
Organism: Bacillus sp. SM2101; assembly: GCF_018588585.1. Taxonomy (NCBI): domain Bacteria; kingdom Bacillati; phylum Bacillota; class Bacilli; order Caryophanales; family Bacillaceae; genus Bacillus; species Bacillus sp. SM2101. The sequence continues at coordinate 206,305 of NZ_JAEUFG010000006.1, read as the reverse complement.
TAAAGGAAGAAATCAGGCTTTTCGTGAAAAAAGGTCTGTCAGCTCATGCAGCTCCACGTGAAATTGAGTTTTGTGAAAAGTTACCTAAAACAAGAAGTGGAAAAATTATGCGTAGAGTGTTAAAAGCCTGGGAATTAGATTTACCTACGGGTGATTTATCAACTATGGAAGATTAGTTGCAGGTATAAACGATGTTTTTCGTATTAAGAACGAAACAAATATTTAATAGGTAGCATCTTATACCTCTAACTATTAATAGTTCTTATATATGAAAATATGATATTTTTAATAAAGGGTTAAAAAAAGAAGGTCGCTCAGTATTAACTTTTGAGCAACCTTCTTTTTAATAGACCCTTAAATTGTTGTAAACCTTACTATTAAGGATTTGATGGGTCTGTAGGTGTACTTGGATCTTCTGGTTCAGTTATATCACCGGGTTGATCGTTTCCTGGATCATTCTCACCGTCACTAGGTTGATCGTTGTCCTCATCACCAGGGTCCTCACCGTCACCAGGTTGATCGTTATCCTCATCTCCAGGGTTCTCACCGTCACCAGGTTGATCATTATCGTTATCACCTGTGTCAGGATCGTCGCCCTCGCCAGGTTGATCATTATCATCGTTACCAGGATCATCCTCACCGTCACCAGGTTGGTCATTGTCCCCGTTGTTAGGGTCTTCATTATCATCAGGTTCTTCCTGCCAATCACCATTAATGACTTTATTAGACTCAGCAGATTCTCTTCCAAATATATCGACCGCAGTCACATAATAAGCACTATCAGTATTACCTACTGTAAACCCTAAATCTTCGCCAACAGGTACGATACCTATTTCAGAAACATTCTCCCCATAATTGGATATTTCGTACACTCGATACCCAATAACAGTTTGTTGATAATGAGCAGGCCATGAGATGGAGTTTCCATTTAGTTTAACACCGCCCATTGTATCAGGTACCTCTCCCGTATCTTCTAATTCCTCTAATTCTGGAAAAATAATATTGCTCCATTTTTCACTATTTGGAATGAGTTGCTTAGCTACTTTTATATCGGTAATGCCAATTTCTTCAAGGAATGCTTCAGTAAACATAAATCCTTCATTAGTAAATTCTTCAGGGGTCGTTTCTAAAGCTCGATATATTTTTTCACCAATTTCAACATAATTAGCTTTTTCTAAGCTATTGTCCTCTTTTGTAGGTACATATTTTGCGTTAAAAAGATCTGTTTCAATAAGCCCAGCCTCTTCACATGCTTTTGAAGGCAATAGACCTGATGCAGCACAATAAGAACGACTAATGATTCCACCAGGCATTTTAAACCTTTCTTCAGGAGCAACTAGTTCAGGTTTAATAGCATAAGCGGCATTCATTAAATCTGCCCACAAGTATATGTTTCTTTGTCCATATGTTGGCCCTGACGTCGTTTTTACTGACTTTGGTGTGTCATACCCATTCCAAACTCCAAAGGTTACATTTGGATTTGTTGCAACAAACCATGCATCTTTAAAATCTTGTGCTGTACCAGTTTTACCTGCCCAATCTGACTTAAAATCAAGTCTGCCCGGGAGTGATGCAGCTGTTCCACTGCTAATGACATCTCTCATCATGTCAATCATTAAGTAAGATGTTTGTGGGCTAAATACTTCGACAGGCTCACTTTCATGCTCATAAATTATCTCACCGTCATTTGTTTCAATTCGTTCAATCATATAAGCATCGACAAATTGACCATCATTTCCAAAGGTAGCATATGCATTAACATTCTCTTCAACAGTGACACCATATGTTAATCCACCGATTGCCATTGACAAATTATAATGATCACCTTCAGTTAAGTTTGTATAACCCATTTTTTCTAAATAAGACACAGGATTTTGGTCAATGATAGACATATATGATCTAACAGCTGGTATATTATACGATTTCTGCAAAGCATATCGAACAGAAGTCAGACCGTGTGTTCTACCATCATAGTTCCCTGGCGAATAAGTCTTTCCACCAGCTGGAACTTTTAATTCGACATCAGCTAATACTGAACCAGGCTGAACTTTTCCTAACTCCATTGCAGGACCGTAAGCTAATAAAGGCTTCATTGTAGAACCGTTTGAACGTGGTGCATTGGTAGCATGGTTCAGCTGTTCTCGATCATGGTCGCGTCCACCAACAAAGCTGATGATTTTACCAGTTGTATTTTCAATTAGTACAGCTCCAGCTTCAATAGGCTCCATTACTTGAACCATTTCCCCAGTTTCAGGATCTTCTTTTTCTTCTGGCTTGTCAGGTGCGAAATATTCAAAGTTTTGAACTACAGTTTGCATTTCATCATAGATTTCTTTATCAATTGTCGTATGGATTTTATAGCCATTTTGTCGTAAGTTTTTACTCGCACGATTTATATAATCGTTATATAGATCGTCGTTTTCCGCTAAATCGGTCACTTCGTACCCGTCGTTTTCAGCTAATATTTCGGCTAATATTTCCTCTGCACGATCCTCAATCTCAAAAGTAAGCCAAGGGTAATTATCTATTGGAGATGGCTTAGGTGGTGCAAAATCTGCTGTTATATCATAATTTAATGCAGATTCATATTCTTCCTTCGTAATAAACTCAGCTTGCAGCATACGGCTAAGTACAGTGTGCATTCTATTCATAGATGATTCTAAATTCTCTTTTATCTCACCTTTATTTGTAAATGGTGTATAGCTAAAGCTTTGAAATAAACCAGCAATAAATGCGCTTTGAGGTATGTTTAAATCTCTCGCATCAACATCAAAAATACCTTGAGCAGCTGTTTGGATACCAGCAATGTTCCTACCTGAAGAATTTCTTCCGAGAGTAGAAACATTTAAGTAAGCTTCAAGAATTTCATCTTTGTCAAAAGATTGTTCAAGTCGCAGAGCAAGTAACATTTCCTTTGCCTTACGTTCGAATGATACTTCGTTTGAAAGTATTTGGTTTTTAATTAACTGTTGGGTAAGCGTACTACCACCAGTTCTTACAGATGAATTTGTAACTTCTTGGAAAAGGGCACGCATGATTGCTTTTGGAACAATTCCACTATGATCCCAAAAAAACTCATCTTCTGTTGCAACGACTGCATTTATTAGGTGCTGAGAAACATCATCTATACTAACTTCTTCACGATCAAGGTCGGAACGAAGCTTACCTAAATAAACATTATCATCAAAATATAATTCAGTCGTTTCTTCATAATTATAAATGTCTTTTTTCATACTATCATAAGAGCGGATTGGTTCATCCTTTACTAACGACGCGAAGTAGCCAGCACCAACACCACCAGCAAAAAAGAATCCGATTAATCCAATAATAATAAAGAGTAAGGTGATGTTCCAAAACACACCGTAGGTAATTCTTGCACCTTTAACAGCATCTTTGCTACTGAACATCTTTTGTACTTTTTGTAATCGATCTTGCCAATTAGATCTATTATCACTCATATTCAATATTTCCCCCCTGGGTACAATCAACTAAAAATCTCTATCTAATTTATAATTTTTAATCATTGAAGTTTTATTAAAAAGCTGCTTTCGCATGGGTTGTTTCTTTTCGTACTAAGAGTTAAATACATATTCATTTAGTTTTCGTGGCATTTTTTCTACTTTGAAATTTTTAGTAACAATAGCAGCAAAGTTTACGAAAAGAGCCTATTAAAAAGCCCTCTCCCAAAAGTTTGTAGTTATTGTTTAGCAACAAATTAATTTCATTCAGTTATTATTTTGTTGTAGAAAAAGTTGCATTGTATGCTAGTTTTCTATGTATTTATTCCTTTGCCACAATAAACAACGATCATTTGGAAAACCACTTTATAAAAAGACAAAATCATTACAATTATAGCATAAGTCATTTTCCTTGTTCTAAAATATTTTTGTTTCCATATTTTAAATGTAAATTGTATGATATGGCTTAAGGCCAATGAATAAAAATCATTTTTCGTATGGAAGATTTGAACTTACAAATCGTTAAATTTGTAAAGCTTAATTCAAAATGATTAAATGTGTTCTTGACATTTATGATGCTAATATGATAAAAATATTCTTAACTCAAATACATGAATGCAATGATAGGAATTAGTAGTGAAATATCTCCCTGTAAACATGGTTGTTAGGTCAATTTAACAACTTCACTTAGAGAGCTGGTGTTTGGTGGGAACCAGTACAAAGATATGCATGAATTACCTCCTAGAGCATCTTTTGCGAACGGTTAGTTGACTAAGTAGCAAAGGACGGTTTTACCGTTATCTTTTTAAGCCGGAGGATATATTCCTCAAGTAGGGTGGTACCGCGAATACACTCGTCCCTTCATTTTTAGGGGCGAGTTTTTTATTTGTCTAGCTTAAGGCTTCGTCGGCTTTAGATCATTAGCCGATCTACAAAAATGTTAACAAGTAACCTTCTTGTTAGGTTGTCTTATGCGAGTCTTGGGAGTTGACCCGATTACAACATTATCCACAGGACGTTGGCAATAATGAGGCCCCTTGCGTTGTTCTAATTTAACGAAAAGGAGATGATCTGTATGAATCTAATAGAGGATTTGCAGTTCAGAGGATTAATTAATCAAATTACTGATGAAGATGGGTTGGAAAAGCTTTTAAATGAGGAGGCAGTAAAATTATATAGTGGATTTGATCCGACAGCAGATAGCTTACACATTGGTCATTTATTACCAATATTGGTTTTAAAGAGGTTTCAATTAGCTGGCCATCAACCAATTGCACTTGTCGGTGGAGGAACAGGGTTAATTGGTGACCCAAGTGGTAGAAGTAGTGAGAGGTCATTAAATACAGAAGATGTAGTCATTGAATGGTCGAATCGTATAAAGCAACAGCTGTCTCGTTTTCTAGATTTTGATAATGGTGAAAATAAAGCCCTTTTAGCAAATAATTTTGATTGGATTGGCAAGCTAGATGTTGTTACATTTTTGCGAGATGTAGGTAAAAATTTTGGGATCAATTATATGCTTGCAAAAGATTCCGTTCAATCAAGAATTGAGTCGGGGATTTCATTTACAGAATTCAGCTATATGATATTACAATCATTAGACTTTTTACATTTATATAAAGAACAAAATTGTAAAGTACAAATTGGTGGTAGTGACCAATGGGGAAATATTACTGCAGGCTTAGAATTAATTAGAAAATCTTCTGATGAAGAGGAAAAAGCATTTGGATTAACGATACCACTCGTCACGAAAGCAGACGGTACAAAATTCGGCAAAACTGCTGGTGGAGCCGTATGGTTGGATAAGGAAAAAACATCTCCATACGAGTTTTATCAGTTCTTTATTAATTCTGATGACAGAGATGTAATCAATTTTCTTAAGTATTTTACATTCTTATCTAAGGATGAAATTGAGCAATTAGAGCAAGAATTACGTGACGCACCTGAACAAAGAACGGCTCATAAAGCGCTTGCTCAAGAAGTCACCAAGTTAGTTCATGGAGAAGAGGCATTAAATCAGGCAATTAAAATATCTAATTCACTATTCAATGGAGAGATTTCGGCACTGACAGCTGAAGAAATTAAACAAGGATTTAAAGATGTCCCTTCATACAATTTTGAAGGTGAAGATGAAATAGGTTTAGTTGATTTGCTAGTTACTAGCAAGGTTTCCACATCAAAGCGTCAAGCAAGAGAAGATATAAAAAATGGAGCTATATATATTAATGGTGAACGAACTCAAGAAATTGATCGTGTCATAACTAACACGGATAGAATCGAAGGCCAATTCACTGTTATTCGCCGAGGTAAGAAAAAATACTTCCTAATCAAGTATTAATAGCAAAGCGCAGCTGACATGGTGCTCATTTATTAATTAACATAATAAAAACCCTAGAAAATCATTTCTAGGGTTTTTGCTCTTATTAACGAGAGTAGAAATCAATACAATTAAAAAGCCTATTAACACTAATATTTTTGAGAAAACCTAGTTAGAGGTTTAAAGCCTGCTCAAAAGCTTGAACAGATTCTTATTCTATGTCCTTGAAAGAATGACTATAAATGTCCAAAATCATTTGTGGAGTGTTACCTAAACGGGCAGGCATACTTTCACAGGAATTCTCTGACTAATTAAAATTGTTGCATGAGAATGTCTTAAACATGTGGTGTTATCTTTTTTTTGCCAGTTTTTTTATAATTCGTTTAATAAAGTATTTGTTGGTGCGGTAAATGAGTAGATTTCTTAATTGATGGAAGATAAAGACAAAATCATTCTTCCGAGAGATAACTTTGTTTCTTTACATCATTTTGATAAACCTTCAATAGGTTAACTATCTTATCATCAATTAAGGTGGTTCGGAGTTAGAACTCCTTTATTATCACGAGTTGGGTGTATCCATACTTTTCAAAAGGCTGATTTGAATTATGGTTGAGTTATATTAGGAGAGGAAATTGATTGTGACCATGCTGGCGAAGAAAATGGAAGCTATGATCTAAGTAAAGCAAATATTATTGTTATCTCTCAAATCTTGCTCAACATGCAAAGTGGAGGCAGTATACTAGGTATGCAGACGACATTAAAAAGGTTCTTTATGGACCTTATGATGGAAAATCCATTTATAGAGAGGTAAGAAGTTTTTGATAGTGAATTAAGGCTAATTAATGAGCTCAATATGTATCGTATATTGATGTAATTATTAAACATTAATAAACATCAAAAAATCAAAAAAATAAGTATCAGCTGGGTGTTAAATTACCACTGTAAGGTAGGGGATAAAAATGGAGATATTAATAATAAGACATGGTGAATCAGAAGCAGATATTCTTAATGTACATGAAGGAAGAGCTGATTTCTCATTAACACAAAAAGGAACAATTCAAGCGAAATCTTTAGCTTCACATTTAGTTGAAAATTTTGGGGAATTTGATGCAATTTGGACAAGCACATTAAAAAGGGCTTCTGAAACAGCAAAGATTTTGGGAGCGAAATTAAAATGTAATATTACTTATAGTGACGGCCTTAGAGAGAGGAACAATGGAATTTTAGCTGGGCAGCCTATTACAAAAGAAAACATGAATTCTCACTATGACTTAAAACCATTTGAGAGTATTCTAGAAGGAGAAACAGATATAGAGTTTAGAGCAAGAGCAGAAACTATCCTATTAAAAATATTAGATGAACATAAAGATTCTAACAGAATTATTATATTGTCACATGGTGGTATGATTGAAAAATTGATACATGTTTTATTAAAATTACCTCCTGTTCCTAATTGTTTTATTCATACTCAAGATACAGGAGTACATTTAATTGAGTATAACTCATCTAATATTGTAATAAAATATTTTAATAATACAGATCATTTGAGTCAATTAGCTTCCCAAAAAATCTCCTCCAAATAACTTGAGAAGAATACATTATTCTACAAAGTAAAAAACAAAAACAAAAAACCCTAGAAACTTTGATAAACCAAGGTTTCTAGGGTTTTTACCATCGCTAGATATAAAGCGATTTAATTAACGAGAGTAGAACTCAACGATTAATGATTCGTTAATTTCAGCTGGTAATTCAGAACGTTCAGGTAAACGAGTGAATGTACCTTCTAGGTTATCAGCATTGAAGTTTACGTACTCAGGTACGAAGTTTGTAGCTTCAATAGCTTCTTTAATAATGTCAAGATTACGAGATTTCTCACGTACAGAAATCGTTTGACCAGGTTTAACTTTATATGAAGGAATGTCTAATCGACCTCCATCAACGATAATATGACCATGGTTAACTAATTGACGTGCTTGACGACGAGTACGAGCTAATCCTAAGCGATATACTAAGTTATCAAGACGAGATTCTAAAAGAACCATAAAGTTTTCACCATGTTTACCAGCCATTTTACCAGCTGCATCAAACAAGTTACGGAATTGACGTTCGTTTACACCGTACATGTGACGAAGCTTCTGTTTTTCTTGTAACTGTAAACCATATTCAGAAAGTTTTTTACGTTGACCTGGGCCATGTTGACCTGGTGCATAAGGGCGTTTCTCTAATTCTTTTCCCGTTCCACTTAGTGAAATTCCAAGACGACGAGATAATTTCCATGCTGGACCTGTATAACGAGCCATGATGACTCCTCCTTCAATGTTTTTATTTTGTATAAAATAAAAACAGACGTAATGTATTTCATTCAGCCCATTTTGTTTTTCATGTATCCTCGCTCTAGCAGCAGAGAGTTACACGATACACCTCCAATAGAGAGGAACAAACTGAGAACCCAATGTACATCACATAAGCTGCGATATTTTACACAACGAACATTATATGTTTTTTCTTCATGAAAGTCAAGAAGGTTATAATAAGAAAGTACATATACAGAAAATGATCAGGATAAAAGTAGTGTTATGGGACAAATTGACTATAAAATTTGAAAAAAATTAGGAAAAATTAATGGTTTTAAGATATAATATTGATAAGACAGAATTATTTAAACTTTCCATATATATGAACCAAACCTTAATAAACGGGTGATAAAATGGAACTAGTGGAAGAGCAAATATATACACGTATTAAAGCAGAGTTATTCGATCTGTTATTAATTGATGACAATCATAGTAATTATTATCATATACCATCGGAGTTAACCTACCTTATTAAAACTAATTTACAAGCGTTAGAAGTTAGTTTGTTTTTATATAACCACGAAATCGATCATTTTTTTCTAGAAGCTTCAACTATGACAAGTGTTGTTGAAGAGCTAGATCAGTTCTTCATTTCATCTGCAAAAATTTTACCGCATCTTCTCAATAAGACTATTATAAGACAGCCGCTAGTTGTACTTGATCAATTAGGAGATTCTTCTGTGACGATCCCTTTTAAAACTTTAATAGAAGAAAATGGTTTTTTATTAATAAAACAGAGTAACGTCAATGAGTATAGCAATCAATTTTTACAGAAGATAGGAAGAGAGTGCGAAAAATTTGTTAACCAAGTGAGGAAGTTCACAAATATTACTAATGAGGAAAAACGCTATGAGCAACTGAATCAAATAACAGCAAAGTTTCATTCCTCCATGTCAATCGACAGCGTTTTAGAGGAAATAATTGAGACACTTGAAGATATTTTTCCATCATTTACACATCATTTACTTCTTTCACATGACAACAACAATCAGAATCACATGCAAATTAGAGATTTGAATTATGATGATAACCATATTCATGAGCTCGCAATGAAAGCATATGTCAATGGTGAAGTGTTTTTTGAACAGAAGGAAAAACAATCGATCTTGTATGCTCCTCTTAGGGGTAAGCAAGGTGTGTACGGAGTGTTACAAATTACAGCACATAATAGTATCGCTTTTCCTAAACGGGAAGTAGATTTTATTATATTGCTAGCAAATACTGCAGGTAGCGCGATAGAGAATGCACAATTATATCAACAGTCGAAACGATTGATTGTTGATTTACAGCTAATAAATGCAACTTCACATACGTTAAATTCTAACCTTCGTTTAAGAGAAATAATGGCATTTATGACAGACCAAATGATAAATTCGTTCAATGCACAAGAAGTGGTTTTTGTGTTAATTGACGATAACAACGAGCTTACGGTATTACCAGGAAGTACAAGCTTTTTTGAAACTAAGGATAGTGAGGAATATATCCACTTTATCCATAAAAAAATAAAAGAAGAAATGGATTCGCTCTTTATAGGAGAGCTTCAAACTGATCATATAGTGAATGCTATTTACCGATCTTTAATGTCAGTACCAATGGTACATAGTGATAAATTAAAAGGGTTTGCACTTATTTTACATAAACAACCACATCATTTTACCTTTGAATATTTTAAATTAATGCAATCGTTAATTCATCATTCTACGTTGGCATTTTCTAATTCTATGTTAAGAGAAGAATTGGAAAAGCTAGTTATTACTGACCATTTAACGAAGCTTTATTCAAGGAAATATCTAGATGAAAAGATTTTGTATTCATTAAGTGAAGATCCCCAAGGAACGCTATTACTTATTGATATCGACAATTTCAAAGAGGTCAATGACACATATGGTCATCAAGTAGGAGATGATATTCTTATTCAAGTGGCCGACATTATTAAAATGCATATACGAGAGAAAGACATAGGTGCGAGGTGGGGTGGAGAAGAATTTGCTATTTACCTCCCAAGGGTAGATTGTAAAATTGGTAAGGAAGTTGCTAAACGTCTAATAAAAAAGATTGAAAATGGTACAAATCCAAAAATTACGATTTCATGTGGGCTGTCTTATTGGGGAAATGACTATAAAAACAGTTTAAACGATTTGATCTTTCATGCAGATAAAGCGCTGTATAAAGCGAAAGGTTCAGGAAAAAATCAACTTGTCACTTATAATGTTGAGAACTGAAGAAAGTGCTTATACAGGTGCTCCGATGGATAATCATGTTTTTTCCGAGCTGCTCTTTTCGTAAACTTTGTTGATGAACATTTATTGGATTTCGTTGTTATTAAGATGTAAAGATACACGAACTCTAATTGGATAAGAGGTAATCTTTTAGAACGAAAACAATAATTTATGCGATACAGCAAGGAGAAAAATTGGAGCTCCTTTTTTTTATTACCAAAAGAAAACGCTTTCATTTTTGTCCGCTTTTTCATATGATATAGGAGGTTGTATTAATAACCTATACAATTAAGGGGGGCATACGGAGATGAAAGATCATAAGTATCGAAATATTGAGACCTTAGTTATACACGGTGGGTATGAATCAAGTGAACATTTAGGCAGTCTAACGCCTCCATTGTTTCAGTCTTCCACATTTACTTTTGAAACTGCACAACAAGGAGAGAGAAGATTTGCTGGGGAAGAAGACGGCTATATATACTCCAGATTAAGCAATCCAACAGTGAAAATTTTAGAAGAACGTATTGCTACTTTAGAACATGGAGAGGCAGGATTAGCATTTGGCTCAGGAATGGCAGCAGTATCTGCTGTTTTGTTAGCAATGACCAAATCAGGAGATCATATCGTTTGTTCACAAGGACTATATGGTTGTACGTTTGGTTTATTACAGCTTATTGACGAAAAATATGGAATTACACATGATTTCTGTTCTATGGAAACAGAGGATAAATTAAAAAAAGAAATTAGACCGAATACTGCTTGCATATACATTGAAACACCCATTAATCCCACTATGAAGCTGATTGATATAGAAATGGTTGTTAAGGTTGCGAAGGAATATGACATACCAGTAATCGTTGACAATACGTTTAGTTCACCATATTTACAACAACCCCTTAAATTAGGTTGTGATGTGGTTGTTCATAGTGCAACAAAATATATTGGTGGACATGGTGATGTCATTGCTGGCTTAATAGTTGGAAAAAAAGACTTCATAGACACAGTTGCAAAAACAACACAAAAAGATATTGGGGGTGTAATTTCTCCTTTTGATGCTTGGTTATTATTACGCGGATTAAAAACATTACCTGTCAGAATGGATCGTCACTGTTCAAATGCGGAGCAAATTGCTCAACAATTACAAGAACATCCAAAAGTCGAACAAGTTTTTTATCCAGGAGATAGTTCTAGCAATCAGTTCAACATAATGCAGAAGCAAATGAAAAAACCAGGAGGCTTAATTTCGTTTACGATAAAAGGAGATAAGGTAGAAGCACAATCTTTATTAAATAAACTTAAGTTAATTAAGATCGCTGTTAGTCTAGGCGATGCAGAAACTCTAATTCAACATCCCGCAACTATGACACACTCAGTTATTCCAGAATCTGCTCGGTTAAAAATGGGCATTCATGACAATTTATTAAGATTATCTTTAGGACTGGAAGCTTGTGAAGATATATGGTCAGATTTAAGTCAGGCTTTGGATCAAATATAAGGACTTTTTTCGTAAACTTTGTTGCTAAGCAGTTTTCGTTTTAAAAGAGCAAAGATACCACAACCTCTAGTGTTATGTGTGTATATCTTAGTGTAAAAAAACAATCAATGCGAAAACAAACAATATGAAAAGAGCAGTTTTTATCAGTAAAATGGGCGTCGAAAGTGAAGGGCAGGACGCCCATTTTACTATTGATATGAATCATTTAGTCCTAGATGGTTTGCTACATAGCGAAGGCTTCTTCTAATTTGCGAGTAAATTTTTCTAGGAATTTTTCATCCTGTTCATTAAAGCGATTTTTAATTGGACTATCAATATCTAGCACTCCAATCACTTTGTTGTTTTTTACTAATGGTATAACTATTTCTGATTGTGTTACTGCATCACAGGCAATGTGCCCTGGGAATTGATGCACATCAGCAACTCTAATAGTTTTGTTTTGTTTTGCAGCTGTCCCACATACTCCTTTACCGAAAGGAATTCTGACACATGCAGGTAAACCCTGAAACGGCCCTAAAACTAGTTCGTCATGTGGATGATCTGTTAAATAAAAACCTACCCAGTTAATATTATCCAAAAACTGATTTAGCAACGCTGCTGCATTAGCTAAATTGGCTATATCGTTCTTTTCGCCCTCTATAAGAGCATGAAGCTGCTTAATTACGAGCTCATAATTCTCTTCTTTATTTTCCTTATACTTCTTCACTTCAAACATATAAATCCCCCTATCTAAAATAAGTAACTAAAAATTATCGTGATTATTTAGGGCTCATTCGTAAACTTTGTTGGTTTATACAAAATTGCTAAAATATAGAGTATAGATGGCCCGAAACAATCGTTGTATTCGTGTGTTTTTATTAATACGAGAAAACATACGAAAACAGCTTTATATAAATCGACATGTACCGTGTTGGTGGACACGATTCACCATTTATTTTGCTCCTTCTTGCTCTAGGACTTACCAACATTTTCGCAAAGAAACTTATTATAAATAAGAAATGGTAAGTTCATATTGAATGAGCCTAGATTCAAGGTTTTACTAATCATATCAAAAAACGTTGATTTATGCATGAGTTTGTCGATAGAAATAGGAAGGTTTCAATAAAGATCTAAAGAATATATTATATTAACTATTTTCTTAGGGGTGATAACATATGACAACCACTATGAAAACAAAACAAAAAATTATAAATGCAGCCATTGAGTTATTTAATGTTAATGGCTATACAGGCACATCGGTTAGAGATATAGCTAATAGGGCGAAGGTAAATGTTGCAAATATTTCTTATTATTTCGTTAGTAAAGAAGGATTGTTAGAATACCTAGTATCAAATTTTTTTGAAGGTTATTTTTTAGTAATAGAAAATGTGCTTCGTTCATCAGAGAAAACATCTGCAAAGGAAATATTGAAACAATTTGTTCTCGAAACGTTAATCTACCAAAAGCAACATCATCTATTAACAAGATTTGTCTGCAGAGAAATTACTCTAGAAACAACCTTGATTAGGGAAGTTATGACCACTTACTTAACGAAGGAAAAATACTATTTGATTGCATTATTTGAAAAAGGCATAAAAGATGGCGAGTTTAGGGATATTTCAATCCCCTACACGATTATTCAATTAAAAGGCTTTCTTAGTACACCATATCTACAGAGTCAATACATTTCTGAAGTTCTCCACATTATTCCTACTGAGGAGTATTTTTTAAACCAATATATGAAGCAAATTGAAGTTTGGTTAGAAGGTATGGTATACATGCCAATCACTGAAGAGCGATCATTAACAGCGATTTAAATACTAGTAGGGTTTTTGAGATAATCCTTACAAATGATGTGAGAATAACCTTGACCTAAGTCCTTTACACTATGAGCATCAGACCCATATACTAGAGGAATTCCTTGCTTTATTGCTTCTAGTATTATCCAATCTGAAGGGTATGCTTCCTTGCATAAAGGTTTATTTACTCCTGCTCCATTGTAATCAAGCTGCATTTTTTCCTTTTTCACCATGGATAGAAGCTCTACTATTTCGTCTGAGAAAGTCAATTTACATGGAAATTTTTTTTGGAATTTTTTCACGAGGGTGATATGTCCAATTCTTTTTGGTTTATGTTCCCCTAAATCTGCAATAACAGACTGATACACAGTCTCATAATATTGTTGATATACCTTTTCTATTGAACCAATTTTTTGAATAATTGTGTGGAACATTTCCGGACTATAATCTATACAATGGTATGCTCCATTGTTCAGTAAAAAATGGACAGATAGAATAGAATCATCTAATACAGCTCCATATGTATTTAGGAATTCTTTCGTTTCTGATTCGAACCCTTGAATATAGTCAACTTCTAAACCAATATTAATTTTAATTTCACTTTTATACTTCTCTTTTAAGGTTGAAATAGTTGCTATGTATTCTTCAAGCTGTGAAGGTTTCATAGCGCTATCTTGTTGTGGAGTAGGGTCCTCAAATCCCACTGGTAAAGGTGCATGTTCAGTAAAAGATATTTCTGATAAGTTTAGGCTAAGCGCCCTATTTATATATTGTTCAATTGAATGATCTGTACCATGTGGACAATAAGGTGTGTGGACGTGACCGTCACTTTTCATAGCAATTCTCCTTTCGACAAATGTAAAACTTTCATGACCAAACTAGGGGATGATTATGGAGCTTAAACTTTTAATATTTATTCTAAAAAAAAACGGGAAAAAATGCTAATTTTTATAAAAATTTTTAAATTATTGCTCAAAAAATGTCGTTTACATGTTATCATAAAAACATTGATATGTAGAGTGCTAGCTCATATTCACGAACAAAACCGAGTGATTAATTTGAACGACAGCATTCTTGCCTACTACCTTTATATCGTACGTCTATGTTCAAAGTGTCAACCATTTTGAACTTCTTGTTTACATAGTTGAATGGCAGAGAACGATAGCGCAAGGGAGCTAATTATGGATATATTATTATATGGAATAATTTCAATCATTCTTATTACAATTATTTTTAGTATATATATGAGAAAAAAGATGTATAAAGAAATTGATCGATTAGATGCTATAAAAATAGAAATTATGAATCGTCCTGTTACTGATGAAATGTCTAAGGTGAAAGATCTTCATATGACTGGACAAACAGAAGAGCTTTTTGAACGTTGGCGTAAAGAGTGGGATGAAATTATTACATTGCACTTGCCAAATGTAGAAGAATTATTGTTTGACGCAGAAGAATATACAGACAAATACAGATTTAATAAATCAAAGGAAGTTTTACTGAAAATTGATCAATTGATAAAAGACGTAGAAGACAATATTGCTACAATCTTAAAAGAGCTGGAAGAATTAGTAGGCAGTGAAGAGCAAAATAGATTAGACGTAGAAGAGTTTAGAACTATCTTTAAGAATATAAAAAAGGATTTACTAGCAAGACGCCACTTATATGGTAAGGCGGAAACAAATTTAGAAAATCAATTAGATGAACTAGAAAAAGAATTTTTACATTTTGATGAAACTACTGCTAATGGAGATTATTTAGAGGCAAAAGAGGCTTTAATAGATTTAAGTAATAATCTTCAAGAAATGCAAAGTAAGATGGAACAATTACCTCAATTATTAACAGAATGTCAAGGGACGATACCTAACCAACTTGAAGAAATTCATAGTGGATACCTTGAGATGAGTGAACAGGGGTACAAATTAGATCATATACCAGTTGAGATTGAAGTTGAACGAATACGAACACAACTTAGTAAGTATATAGATTTAATAGAAAAAACAGAAATACATGATGTTTCAAAAGGGCTAGAAGAAACTAAAGAAAATATTGAGACACTATATGATCTTTTAGAGAAAGAAGTATTGGCTCATCATTTTATCAATCATAATCAACATAACGTAAGTGAACTAATACGTTCTCTAAAAGAAGAGACAAATGAGACACGAGAAGAAACATTGTTTGTTCAACAATTATATCATCTAGATGAAGAAGAAATTGCAAAGTACCATAATATAGAAAATCAAATCGGTCAGCTTCAAAAACGATATACAGCAATTGTAAATAAAAAAGATGAAGAACAATTGGCCTATACAATTGTCAGAGAAGAACTTGAGAGTTGTTTAGAAGGAATCAACGATTTAACAGAGCAACATGAACAATTTAAAGAGATGCTTCAAAATTTACGTAAAGATGAACTATTTGCAAGAGAAAAAACAACTGAGATGAAGAAGCAGCTCATGGAACTAAAAAGAAAAGTTCAAAAGAGTAATATTCCGGGTATTCCCGCTTCATACCAAGCTGTATTAAGTGAGACTAGAAATGCGCTTGAACAGGTCTTTTTAAAACTTGAAGAAAAACCTCTAGATATGGTTGCTATTAATCAGTTGCTTGCAAAAGCAGTTGAGCAGGTAAATGCATCCTCCACAATGACAGATGAAATGATTGAGCAAGCTTACTTAGTTGAAAAGTTAATACAGTATGGGAATCGGTATAGAAGTAAAAATAAGAAGCTTGCTGAACAACTGAAAGAGTCTGAAGTATCATTTAGAAGTTATGATTACTCATTATCACTTGAACAAGCAGCTACTGCTATTGAAGAAATAGAGCCAGGTGCTTTAAGTAAAATAGAGGAAATGTTAGAGGATAAATAAGTCATTTTTCTGTTAAGTTGATTAAGCTGGATATGTTATTTTATAGGCTTTTTTCATAACCTTTGTTGCTATACTTCACAAAATATAAGCAGGAAAGATTTTATAGCCTTTAGAGAAGAAAAGGTGCCATGTGCTTTATTTCCTAGTAAAAAAAAACGACAATCACTGTGATAACAGCCACTTTATAAGATATACCTTTTAATTAAGGTATATCTTTTTTATGTGATTAAATTATCGATTTTATGGGAATTTAAATGAAAATATGATATTATAGATAGTTGCAAAATGACACTAATCGGGGGACTTATTGTGATATATTTAGATAATAGTGCTACAACAAATCCATATGAGGATGTCATTGATTCACTAGTTACTGTGTCTCGTAAATTTTATGGGAACCCTTCTTCATTACATAAGCTTGGTGGTGAAGCAGAGCGTCTATTGACACACTCACGAGAAACAACAGCAAAGCTATTAAATGTTAAACCAAATGAAATTACATTTAATTCAGGTGGTACGGAGGGAAATAATCATGCAATAAAAGGTATTGCATTTGCTAACCGTAATCGAGGAAAACACATTATTACAACGACTATAGAACATCCTTCCGTTACGGAAGCATGTAAGCAACTTGAGGAAATTGGATATGATGTTACTTATTTACCTGTAAATTCAAATGGAATGGTACAAATAGAAGATGTTAAAAAGGCAATCAGAGATGATACAATCCTTGTATCTATCATACATGTGAACAATGAGGTTGGCTCAGTTCAGCCGATTGCGGAATTTGGGAAATTATTAAAAGCTTATCCAAAAATTATATTTCATGTAGACCATGTACAAGGGTTAGGGAAAGTGCCGCTAGATTTTAAAAAAAATTTTATTGATTTATGTTCAATGTCTGGGCATAAATTCCATGGCTTAAAAGGTAACGGAATTCTTTATATTCGAGAAGGAGTTACTGTATCCCCACTACTTGCTGGGGGCTCTCAGGAGTACAATAATCGTTCAGGAACGGAAAATGTAGCTGGGATCGTAGCAATGACAAAAGCACTACGCCTTACATTAGAAAATTATCAAATGAAAATTAAAGATCTGGTAAAAATAAAAGATGCATATATGGATGAGTTAAGTAAATTACCATTTATTACACTTAATACATCTACTAAAAGCTCCGCACCACATATTATTAATATGACAATACATGGAATAAAGCCGGAAGTGTTTGTCCACTCATTAGAAGAGGAACAAATTTATTTGTCAACAACATCAGCATGCTCTTCAAAGAAAAGGGTGGCAAGTAAAACATTGTTAGCAATGGGAAAAAATGAGCAAGAAGCTGAAAGTGCAATTCGTATCAGTTTATCCTATAATAATTCCATACATGAAGTACCTAAAGTATTAACTGCTATTCAAAAATCGGCTAAAAAATTAAGGCTCTTTGCGTAAATTTAGTAGTTTATGGTTACTTAATAGATCGTACTTTCTCCGTCTGTTATCGTAGTACAGAAATAACAAACAATTTTTAGAGTAACAACAGTCCAAATTAAAGATAGTAATGAGGTAATGACAACATGCAATATGAACATATATTAATTCGTTATGGCGAATTATCAACAAAAAAACGTAATAGAAATTATTTTGTAAATCGTCTAAAGAAAAATATAAAGGGCAAGTTAAGAGAGTTTGAAAACATCGAGATTGAAAAACAGCGTGATAGAATGTATATCAAATTAAATGATGAACCTTACGAGAAAATTATTGAAAAACTATCATCAATTTTTGGGATTCATTCATTCAGCCTAGCGATCAAAACCTTAAGTGATATCGAAAAAATTAAAGAAGGGGCTCTTGAGGCAATTAAGGAGTTAGACCCTGAAGGAAAAACATTTAAGGTAACTGCAAAAAGAGCAAATAAACAATTTCCTCTCAATTCAAATGAATTAAATTATGAAATTGGTAGTCATATTTTGCGAAATATCCAAGATTTAACGGTAAATGTACATGAGCCAGATATTAATTTACGTGTAGAAGTTCGTCATAATGCAACATATATCACCTTTAAAGATATAAGCGGTGCCGGAGGGTTTCCAGTGGGTACTAGTGGTAAGGCAATGCTCATGTTGTCAGGTGGAATTGATAGCCCAGTTGCTGGATACTTAGCGATGAAACGAGGACTAGAAGTAGAAGCAGTACATTTCTATAGCCCGCCTTTTACGAGTGAACGCTCAAAACAAAAGGTCATTGATTTAGCTAAGAAGCTAACTGATTATACAGATTCAATTAAGCTTCATATTGTCCCATTTACAAATATTCAACAAGTTATTCAACAAAAAATACCTGATAATTATACGATGACTTCAACGAGACGTTTAATGCTACAAATCACTGATCAATTGAGGCAAAAGAATGATGCCTTAGCAATTATTAATGGTGAAAGCCTTGGTCAAGTGGCATCTCAAACACTCGAAAGTATGTATACGATTAATGAAGTTACATCAACGCCAATCATCAGACCATTAGTAACGATGGATAAATTAGAAATTATAGATATATCTAAGCAAATTGATACTCATGATATATCAATACGTCCTTATGAGGATTGTTGTACGATATTTACACCAACCTCACCTAAAACGAAACCAAAGCGTGATAAAATAAATCATTTTGAGAGTTTTGTCGATTTTGATTCATTAATTAGCGAGGCGGTTTCAGGTACTGAAACTATTGTTATAAGAAATGATAAAGAATTGACAAACGAGGAAAATATTGAAAGTTTATTTTAATTAGCTGTAGAGTCCACTCAGTTGTAAACTAAATAGAGCATAAAGGCTATAATGGCTTTTATGTTCTAGGTTTCCTATATATTTCAGTAGAGAAGCCGTCTATTTGCTATCGTCAAAAAATCCTTCAAGACACCTCTGTCCAGCGATTTTCAGCGCTATTAACCTATGCCCCTTTGCAAATTTTGAACAATTACCAACATTTACGTGAATTATGCCTATTGTTTTAACACACTCTATTATCACAAGGAGGTGATAACACATGGCATACAACAGTTCAAATCAATTAGTAGTTCCTGGTGTACAGCAAGCTCTTGATCAAATGAAGTACGAAATCGCTTCTGAATTTGGAGTGAACCTAGGGCCTGACACTACTTCTCGTGCAAACGGTTCTGTCGGTGGAGAAATAACGAAGCGCCTTGTACAAATGGCTGAGCAGCAAATAGGTGGAGGCTACCAACAACAATAAATAAATATTATGGCTACAAAGAGCGGGATCATATCCCGCTCTTTTTTATTATTTATTTTTGAGCTTATAATTTTTAGCATACGAAGACAATAGGAGACTATATAGTGTGATATAGTACTTCGCTGTTTTTATAATTTACTACACTATTACAAAAAAATTGATAATTTAGTATAATATGAAATATTAAGATAATTTTTTTGAATGGAGGAGTTGTTCATGAATCGACAAGATTTAATTGCGCCAGATATTTATAATTTATCTGAAGAAGTAGAACGCTTTTCAAGTAATAGTTCAAGAATTGCCTTAAAATACGAAAGTGAGCTAGGTGTCAAAAGAGAGATTACATATGGTAGCTTAATGAAGGAAGCAAATAAAATAGGGAATGCATTATTAAATGATGGGTTTCAACAAGGTGATAAGGTGCTCGTGCTCATACCAAGAATGATTGAGGCATATAGTATTTATTTAGGTGCAATTAAAGCGGGATTAGTTGTTATCCCCTGTTCAGAAATGCTTCGAACTAAAGACTTACAGTATCGTATTCAACATGGAGAAGTGAAAGGTATCATATGCTACCATCCTTTTGTCGAGCAATTTGAAGAAGTCAAAAATATTGAAACAATAACTAAGTATATTGTTGGAAAAGAAGATAAAGCTGGATGGAAAAATCTTAGGGAAAAATGTAAAGGTAGCAGTGATAAATTAGTGACTGCACAAACTAACCGAGATGATATTGTTTTTTTATCATATACGTCAGGAACAACTGGAAACCCAAAAGGGGTTGTCCATACACATGGATGGGGATATGCTCATTTGAAAACAGCAGCATCGAGCTGGTTAAGCATTAGAGATAACGACACAGTTTGGGCAACTGCGGGTCCTGGATGGCAGAAATGGATTTGGAGTCCTTTTCTTTCAACACTAGGAACTGGTGCTACTGGAATAGTTTATGATGGGAAATTTGAACCTAAAAAATATTTACAGCTGTTAAGTGATTATGAAGTAAATGTATTATGTTGTACCCCAACAGAATATCGTCTTATGGCGAAAGTAGATAACATTGGTGATTACAAACTTCCATCTTTACATAGTGCGGTCTCAGCTGGGGAACCTCTGAATCGTGAAGTGATTAAGACGTTTAATAAATATTTTCATGTTGACGTTCGGGACGGATACGGGCAAACAGAGAATACTTTATTAGTAGGGGTCATGAAAGGAATGGAAATTAAACCAGGTTCTATGGGGAAACCGACGCCAGGTAATACAATTGAAATCATTAACGATTTAGGAGAGCCATGTGATATTGGAGAAGTTGGTGATATTGCAGTTCATGTTGAAACCCCAGCATTATTTAAACATTATTATAAAGATCCAGAAAGAACCGCTAAGCAATTTCGTGGAGAATACTATATCACAGGAGATAAGGCGAAGAAAGATAAAGATGGATATTATTGGTTTGAGGGGAGGAGTGATGATATTATTATAAGTTCTGGTTACACCATTGGTCCGTTTGAAGTTGAAGATGCTTTAGTCAAACATCCGTCCGTAAAAGAATGTGCTGTAGTTGGTAGCCCAGATGATGTTCGCGGGTTAATCGTTAAAGCATTTATAGTTCTGCGTGAGGGGTTATCTGAACATAATGAAGAGCTTATTAAACAACTACAAGATCATGTCAAAGATCTAACAGCTCCTTACAAATATCCTCGGAAAATAGAATTTGTTGAAGACTTGCCAAAAACAACATCAGGAAAAATTCGTCGTATAGAATTACGAAATCAAGAACTTCGGAAAGAGAGGTCTTTCAAACAAAAATAAAGGCTATATTTCTCTCCTTCAAATGTTTTGATAAAATAAATGTCAAGAAGGAAATATAGATAGGGCAGTTCCAAGATGTAAATTACAAGTCTATCAGAACTGCTCTACGATCGATATTGGGAGAGGTAAAAATGGGTACACTTTGGTTTGGCGGAACAATTTATACGATGTGCAACGAAAATGATAAAGCAGAAGCAGTATATGTGGAAGAAGGTATGATTAAAGATATCGGTTCCGAAGAGCAGTTGCGGAAAGAATATGGTGAGTATATTACTAAAAATGTTGACCTTCAAAATACCGTTATGTTTCCAGGCTTTGTAGATAGTCATATACATCTAATAGGACTTGGAGAAAAATTGTTAACAATGGATTTATCTTCAAAAACTACTTCAGATGATATAAGAACAACATTGAAAGAATATGTGAAATCATACAATAGTGGTGATTGGGTCATTGCAGAAGGTTGGAATGAAAATAATCTTAAAGATAAAAAAATTTTCAACCGATTTGATCTAGATGAGATTTCACCGAACAATCCGATGGTTTTAAAACGCATTTGTCATCATGCAGCAATTGTTAACTCAAAAGCACTTCAGTTAGCAGGAATAACAGCAGAAACAACGGATCCTAAAGGTGGCGTAATTGTTCGGAATGATAAAGGTGAGCCAACAGGGTATTTGTTAGACAAGGCGGTTGATCTTGTGACGAAAGCTATCCCCGCAGTAACAACAGACTACTTGAACAAGGCATTGGCAACATCGATTGATCATTGTTTTTCATTAGGTCTAGTTGGTGCACATACTGAAGATTTGAATTATTATAATAGTTTTTCACAAACGTATGAAACATTTCTTCATGTCATTAATGGACAAAGCAAAAAATTCAGGGCAAATTTATTAGTTCATCATGAAGTAATTGATGACATGATTCAAAGGGAATTAAATGATAGTAGCAACGAAGAATTCATCAAATTTGGTGCGATGAAAATTTTTGCTGATGGCGCATTAGGTGGTCGAACTGCTCTATTATCTGAACCATATCATGATCAATCAAGCACGTCAGGAATTGCAATTCATTCTCAAGATGAATTAAAGGAGCTCGTTAAAAAAGCAAGGTTGTATAATATGCCGGTGGCTATCCATGTTATTGGAGATTTAGCATTTGAGTATGCAATTTCTGCAATTGAAGCATACCCACCACCTAAAGGAGAAAGGGATCGGTTGATTCACGCACAAATTCTTCGTAAAGAATTAATAGAGAGAGCAAAGCACCTTTCAGTCATTTTGGATATACAGCCAACATTTGTAATGTCGGATTTCCCTTGGGTTATCGATAGGCTAGGTGAAGACAGAATGCAATATAGCTATGCTTGGCGAACTCTGATAGATGAAGGATTTCATTGTGCTGGAGGGTCCGATGCACCGATAGAAAGTGCAAATCCTCTACTTGGAATTTATGCTGCTATTATGAGGAAGTCCCCTTCTGATAAACATGAAGGCTATTATCAAGATGAAAAACTAACACCGTTTGAGGCTGTTTGTCTTTATACACGTGGCAGTGCTTACGCAGTGAAAATGGAACAAACACATGGAAAAATAACGCCCGGGTTTGTAGCTGATTTTACAATATTAGATAGAGATATTTTACAAATTGATCCGGAAGATATTCCGTTAACAAATGTTGTGATGACCGTTGTTGATAATAATATTGTCTATAAAAGTGACACAAACTGAGAAGCTAGGAATTGTTCAAAGATTAAGAGCCTGTTTAGAAATGAATCAAAACAGGCTTTTTTTATTATATTGTTATTTAAGGCATAATCCTACTGTATGAATTGAGGCTAAAAACCAATTACAAAAATCTCCTTTTAACCTTCTCCCAAAAAGAATTGTCTCGTAATTTTACAGTTTTTATTTTTTTGTCACTAAGCTGAATTTCAATTTTATTTACATGGCGTATGCTAACCGCTTCATTATCCATACCGATAGTTGGAAAATCATTTCCATCTTGAACTACCTTAAGCGTAAGCTTACGTGCACCACTTAAAATAAACGATGAACCTAATGTTCTATAGCGGTTATTATTCAATGAGGCAATCTCACTTACTTGCATACATGGAAGTAGTGGGTCTACAACGGCTCCATTAACAGATTTATTATATGCCGTACTGCCTGTAGGTGTAGCTATAACCATGCCATCACCACGGAAAGTTTCAAAATGAAGGTCATCTATATGTACATCAATGACAAACGTTTTAATAATGGTTGAACGAATTGAACATTCATTCAAACATTGGAACGAGGTCATATCATCTACAGATACATTAATCGTAGGATATTTTCTTACTTCCACTTCTTCATTTTTTAATGCTTCTATCATTTTATCGGTATCATCTATGTGGAAATCACAATATAAACTAAGAGA
This sequence comes from Bacillus sp. SM2101, assembly GCF_018588585.1. NCBI lineage: Bacteria > Bacillati > Bacillota > Bacilli > Caryophanales > Bacillaceae > Bacillus > Bacillus sp. SM2101. The sequence continues at coordinate 182,320 of NZ_JAEUFG010000006.1, read as the reverse complement.
GCCTGTGTTGGAAATTCCAGCGTACAAACAATCCTCCTGGAAGCCAGTCTTTCTTACTGCTTGAAGGAATGTCCCATCTCCACCTATACTTACAATTATATTTGCATCTTTGTAGTCATTTACGATTTTAAATCCGTATTGTTCAGCTATTGTGTATAATGATTCTACTTGTTTGTCGAGGACTGGATCACTTTTATAAAACAAAAAGATGTTACGGCGATTAAACATAAATCATACCTCCTACTAAGTATCAAGACAGAATATTGTTTCCAAGTATTCACTATTTTGCTAAAAAATCTGCTACAATTGATTATTGTGTATATAGTGTATCATTTTTATGAAACTAAATGTATGACAAAATAGGAAATGATACTGTGATTAAGAAGGAGTGAATGTTTATGAGTTTAAAAAGATGGGCGGCACTAGGAATAGCTGTATTACTTTTCGTTATTTCAGTTTTAGTTAATACAGTAAGTTCAATTGCTTTTTCTGGTATTGGTGATATATCTGAGGAAATTTTTACAACAGACAAGGAATTTGATGAAAAAGTAATTGAAGAGGGGAAGAGCCCTTTATCAAAAATCCTTGTTTTAGAAGTAAATGGCGCGATTCAAGACACTACGAATGTAACATCAATCTTTGAATCAGTGGGGTATAATCATCGACGATTTTTAAGTATGATAGACAGTGCTAAAGAAGATAATGCCATCAAAGCGATTTTACTTCGTGTGAACTCACCTGGTGGAGGAGTTGTTGAAAGCGCTGAAATACATAAGAAATTAACAGAATACAGAGAAGAAACGGGTAAACCAGTCTATGTATCGATGGGAAGTATGGCAGCATCAGGTGGATATTATATTTCAGCATTGGCAGATAAAATCATTGCGAGTCCTGAAACTTTAACAGGCTCGTTAGGTGTTATCATGCAGGGGGTTAATTACGCTGGCTTAGCTGAGAAATATGGAGTAGAGTTTGTGACAATCAAAAGTGGTCAATTTAAAGATATTATGAGCCCTTCAAGAGAGATGACAGAAGAAGAGCGAAACATACTGCAATCTATGCTTAATAATTCGTACGATGGCTTCGTTAAGGTGATATCGGAGGGAAGAAACATTCCAGAAGATACAGTACGAGAAATTGCTGATGGGCGCATTTATGACGGAAGGCAAGCAAAAGAGCTAAATCTCATTGATGAATTCGGATATTATGATGATGCTCTAGATATATTAAAAGAAGACATGGACCTTAAAAATGCACAAGTAATTAAGTATGAAGAAAACTTAGGGTTGAATTGGTCAATATTTGAGATAACAGCAAATAAATTTATGAATAAAGAAATTGAAATGGCTGGACTAATGAAAATGTTATCTCAACCAAATTCCCCAAGACCTATGTATTTATATGCGGAATAGGGGGGATTTATATGGAAACAAAGAATAATGGAACCGAAAACAAGGAAATTAGTCCTGCAGAAACAAAAGCTGTTTTAGAAGGTCATAATGACAATATAGTTCATAATGGAACTGTTCATTCTCATCATCAAGAACATGATAATGTTGACATTTCTAATAAACAACAAGCACTGCATTATAACGCAGGATTTTGGATGAGATTTTGGTCATATTTATTTGATCTAGCTGTCATAGGAAGTATTAATCGCATCATTATATATCCGTTGTTCCGTTTGCTTGATTTACCACTAAAGGACAGTGGGATGTTTGCAGCAATTTCAATTGCAACTGCGTGTACCTTCTACTTATATTTCGTTTTAATGACAAAGTACTTTCATAAAACACTTGGAAAAATGGTGTTTGGTCTACGTGTCATTAACATAAAAGGCGATCAGTTAACTTGGTCTACTATCCTGTTTAGAGAGTTTATTGGTAGGTTTATTTCAAAGTTTTTTATGATTGGCTATATTTTAGTAGCATTTTTACCGAAAAAACAAGGTTTACATGACATATTTGCTGATACGACTGTAGTTCATGAAAGAAAATAACATACGAATTTTCATTTTAAAACCTATGAAGGCTAGTGTCTTCATAGGTTTATTTTATTTGGTGAAGGTGATAATAGGTTAGTAGAAGGGAGGAGTATATGTTGGTAATGATAACTATCATAGCAAGCTCTGTTGTTGTCATCCTATGTTTGCTCTTCATGAAGGTTACTGTTCGTGTACTTCTACTACATGAAAAGGACAATGATCAAATTAAGATTCAACTAAGAACTTTGTTTGGGATCATACGCTATACGTACAATGTGCCATTTATAAAAGTAGATAAGAAAGATGCTAATCTTGTCGTGGGACAAAACAAATCGTCAAAAAATGTAGGCGAAGAACAAACTGACAATAAAGATGTTGAACACATTTCAGTAAATGATGTTATTGAAGGGATACAAAACGCAAAGGAGCTTATAGAACATATTGTTGGGTTTCACCAAATTATCAGAAATTTTTTTAAAAAAGTTCACGTAACGAAGTTTGAATGGCAAACTCAATTAGGTGCTCGTGATGCAGCTATGACAGCTATACTTTCTGGACTTGCATGGGGTGTAAAAGGAGGAGTTATTGGTTTGGTTAGCAATAATATGAAACTTGATACGAACCCTTATATAGAGATAGCTCCTTCCTATCAAAAACCTAGTTCGCATACAAAATTAAAGTGTATGTTATACTTTCGAATCGGGTATGCTATTTTAGGAGGAATAAGGTTATTGAAATTATGGAAAGGGGGACGGCCACATTTTAGGCATGGTCACCCTCCATTACATAAAAATAAAAAAATGAAAGAATCGATATAAACTATAGGAGGTGTTAATATGTCTGATCACCCTATACAAGGTTTAATGACCACTGCTATGGAGAATTTAAAAGAGATGATTGACGTAAATACGATAATTGGAGATCCTGTTGAAACACCTGATGGTAGTGTGATCTTAACTGTTTCAAAAGTAGGGTTTGGGTTTGCAGCAGGAGGAAGTGAATTTTATATAGAAGAACGGAGTGGTCAACAACAAGGTCAACAAGGGCAAAATTCTAAGAAACATCCCTTTGGCGGTGGAAGTGGAGGAGGAGTTTCGATTACTCCTATTGCTTTTTTAATTGTTAATCCTTCAGGAGTAAAGCTGTTGCACCTTGATGAAAATACACATTTGTATGAAAGAATATTAGAATTAGCTCCACAGGCAGTAGAAAAAATACAACAAATGTTTTCGAAAAATGATCAAAATGGTGAACGGGAGATAAAAGGAAATAAAGCAAAAGATCACCAAGATATGCCAAAGCAAGATTTTGATATATGAGCTAAAGTAAAATTCCTTTAATTAAATCATTTGGTCTTGGTTGTTATTTTTGCAACAGCAAATCAGGTTTCATCCGATTGTCATCGCGTTATTAATGTAAAGATACCACAAAACAATGGTTGTATATTTGTTTATATTTTAATATGAAAACAAATTTACGAAAAACATCGACATAGTTGTTATGGGAACACGGGTAGATAAAGTACAACGTAACTTGTCCCTTATCTATCCGTTAATGTACGAACTAATAGGAAAAAATTAGTACTATTGCAGGCAGTGGAAATTTAAACTGTGAGCATTCATAAACACAATTTTCTTACCCTCTTTATCTGCCCTTTAGTATCATCAATTATTCGGCTACGTTAATTTTTACTACGGTATTAGTGGACCCTCCACCTGTATAAACATATTCCAATTCACGTACTTTATTATCGATTAGCAAAGTTGCATAAAAACCATAGGCTGTTTTCGAATTGATTGTTGTTTCTCGTACTAGGAGCGCAACTAGAGTTCCTTTTCTAAAACAGAGAAGAAGAGGTGGCTAATAAAGTTTCTAATTATGGAGAGTGAATCCACTCACTAGTATTAACACGTAAGCTAGGTTTTTTCTTTGCAATCTATAATAAGAAAAGTTATGATTATCACTATACATACTAAAAATATTAGATTGTTTAAAGATTTAGGAGAAAAATAGTTGTTCAAGAAACTTGAACATACACTAATAAGGGGGAATTAATATGGCAAATATCACGTTTAAAGGTAATCCAGTTACATTACTAGGTAATGAGGTTAAGGTTGGTGACAAGGCTCCGGATTATACGGTGTTAGCAAATGATTTGTCGCCTGTGACGTTAGCTAATTCTAAAGGTTCAGTTCGCCTAATCAGTGTTGTCCCTTCAGTTGATACTGGGGTATGTGATGCGCAAACTAGACGTTTTAATGAAGAGGTAGCTAGCCTAGATAATGTCCAAGTGTTAACAGTAAGTGTAGACTTACCTTTTGCTCAAAAGCGTTGGTGTGGAGCAAGCGGTATAGATAACGTCGTTACTTTATCTGACCATCGTGATCTATCATTTGGTGAAGCATACGGAGTTGTGATTAAAGAACTTCGTCTATTAGCACGTGCCGTATTCGTCATTGATAGCAATGATAATATCACGTACGTAGAGTATGTTTCAGAAGGTACGAACCATCCAAACTACGAAGCAGCAATCGAAGCAGTAAAGGCCGCAAAGTAACAAGCAAAGCGAAGCCGACTTGAATTGCCCTGACAAGTACTAACGAACGATAATACGCTGCATATGCTAAAAGACCTCGATGTTGAGGTCTTTTTCCTTCTTTTTTGATCGGATTAAATTAATATAATTATTTTCTGTATAGGAGAATATTAAATTTCAATTAGTATACATTTACATTTAGGAGGTTTTTAATTTGTCAACCAATATCGAACAAATCTTTTCAGTAATAGACAGTACAGCTAATCTATTGCAGGAGGACCTAGCATGCTCATATTTAGAAGCAGTGGCTGAAACAGGTGAAAACATATTTCATGAAACAATTTTACAGGAAGAACTTAGTGAACTTTCAAAGAAAAGATTAAATAAAGAGTACGAAAAGCTCATTGTACAAAAATATTCAAATGAGGAAATCAGAAAAGCATACCAGCTTGCAGCTTTAAAGGGGATGCGGGAATCGACACAGCCAAATCATCAAATGACACCAGATTCAGTTGGGGTTTTCGTAAGTTATCTTGTTTCTAAATTCATGAGAAACTATGAATCCTTCAAAGTTGTTGACCCTGCTGTAGGGACAGGAAATTTACTTACGACTGTTCTAAACCATACTTCCGATAAACAAATAACGAGTTTCGGTGTAGATGTGGATGATTTATTAATTAAGCTTGCATATGTGAATGCTAACCTTCAGCAGCACCCAATTCAATTTTTTAATCAAGATAGTTTAGAGCCATTATTAATTGATCCTGTTGATCTTGTTGTATGTGATTTGCCAATTGGATACTATCCAAACGATGTTGTGGCCGATGGGTATGAATTGAAGTCACCGGAAGGACATTCTTATGCACATCATTTATTTATTGAACAATGCATGAACTATACGAAAGAGGGAGGGTATTTGTTCTTTCTTGTACCCAATAACCTTTTTGAAAGTGAGCTAGCACCCTCATTACATAAGTATTTAAAAGAAACGAGTATAATTCAAGGGTTATTACAGTTGCCTTTATCTTTGTTTCAACATGAGAAGCATGCAAAAAGTATTTTTATTTTACAGAAAAAGGGGGCAGAAGTTAAGGTGCCAAAGCAGGCACTGTTAGTTGACCTCCCTAGTTTTTCCAAGAAAGAGGCAATCCAAGGAATTATTCAAAGAATTGATAGTTGGATTAAAGTAGAAAAATAATAAAATAAAATCAGAAAATAAAGAAATTATGACGAAAACGGTACCATTTTTACATTAATATTGCATTGTAATAAAGTGAGTGGTTAAATGATAGAGGCGGATATGAAATTGTGTCGATTTTTAAAGGAGCTGTGAAATAACATGTCTAAAGTTATTGCTATAAATGCAGGTAGTTCTTCTCTTAAATTTCAATTATTTGAAATGCCGAGTGAAGAGGTTGTTACAAAGGGGATTGTAGAACGAATTGGATTTGACGATGCAATTTTTAATATAACAGTTAATGGTGAGAAACAAACAGAAGTTAGCCCTATCGCTGATCATTCAGTTGCGGTTAAGATGCTTCTTGATAAGCTGACATCATTAAACATTATTCAATCATTAGATGAGATTGAGGGCATCGGTCATCGTGTCGTTCACGGTGGTGAAAAATTCAATGACTCTGTATTAATTACTGACGATGTAATTAAGGATATCGAAGAGTTATCTGAATTAGCACCATTGCATAATCCAGCAAACCTTACTGGTGTAAAAGCATTTAAGGAAGTACTACCTAATGTACCGTCTATCGCTGTGTTTGATACCGCATTTCATCAAACGATGCCGGATCAATCATTTCTATATAGTTTGCCATATCATTATTATAGTGAATATGGAATTCGTAAATATGGATTCCATGGTACCTCACATAAATATGTTTCAGAACGTGCAGCAGAACTTTTAGGACGTCCGTTGGAACAGCTACGTCTTATATCATGTCACTTAGGTAATGGTGCAAGTATAGCTGCAATCGAAGGTGGTAAATCAATTGATACCTCAATGGGCTTCACTCCACTCGCAGGTGTGGCTATGGGTACACGTTCAGGTGATATTGATCCTGCGTTGATTCCGTTTATTATGGAGAAGACGGGGAAAACTGCCGATGAAGTACTAGATGTATTAAATAAACGCAGTGGAATGCTTGGTGTATCTGGTTTCTCAAGTGATTTACGTGATATTGAGCAAGAAGCTGAACAAGGAAATGAACGTGCCGAATTAGCTTTACAAGTATTTGCAGATAGAATTCATAAGTATATAGGCTCATATGCATCTAAAATGTATGGTGTAGACGCGATTATATTCACTGCAGGTATTGGTGAAAATAGTGACGTTATACGTACTCGTGTGTTAAAAGGACTTGAGTTTATGGGAGTATACTGGGATCCGTCACTTAATAAAGTTCGTGGTAAAGAAGCGTTTATTAATTATCCGCATTCACCTGTTAAGGTTATTGTCATACCGACGGATGAAGAAGTTATGATTGCTCGTGATGTTGTGAAAATTGCATTACACTAATAAAGTTATCATTCAATAAATGAGAGTCTTGTTTTGCGTTTTGCTGAACAAGACTCTTTTTGTATTTGTTAAATGGTAAGAAAGTATAAAATTACTTCGTAGTTTCATTCACTGTATGATGTTTATCTATGTGTAATCTCAAGCACCTATCCCCTCCAGGGTCACTTCACCATTTCACCCTAAGGTAAAAAGCGCCTTCGTGTAAAATGCCTCCAGTGCTTGTCGGGGATGATCAAGGCGCTTGCGCTTTTCTTAATTGTCTAGCTCCAGCGCCTATCCCCTCGAGGTCACTTCACCATTTCACCCTAAGGCAAAAAGCGCCTTCGTGTAAAATGCTTCCAGTGCTTGTCGGGGATGAACAAGGTGCTTGCGCTTTTCTAAATTAGTCAGCATGTTATAATAATAATAGGCTAAGTTTGGAAATAGGAGGAATAAGATGACAGTGACTGATCGTGAACAACAAGTTTTAAATGATATAATTGCTTGGGAAAGTCGATTCTCTCAATTGAACCCGACAGACTTTGAATTATTATATGACAAATGGCTGCATAAATCTTTTCAACTTCTTCCTGATGATATAAGAACAGAGTTTTTTGTGAAGCTAGATAACTGGTTATTTCATTTACATGCAATGATTCAAGGATCACAGCCACAAATAGATACGAGAGAACAAATCATTACTTCTGCAAGATTATTTGATGAAGACATAAATCAATTAACAGATTTACAAACATTATCCATAGATCAGCTTACATATTTATGTGAACAGCAAGTTGCCAAGAGTAGATTATATTCTTTTGTTCAAGGTGGGATTACTGGTACAGGAGGAGCTCCGTTTTTAGGAATAGATTTACCTCTTATGTTAATTATCAACTTAAGGGCAGTTCAATTAATTGCTATGTCATATGGCAATGAAATAAATACACCTTCCGAAATGATGACAGCATTGAAGGTATTTCACGGTGCGACACTTCCAAAAAGATTACAAGGCAATGCATGGGGAAATTTGTTGAACGATATGGAAAATTCAACTCAGTCATTTTTTTATGAAGGAAATGAAAAACTAATGAATGAAGAGTGGCTGGACCAACCTCTTAAACAGATACTAAAAACAATGATGATTTACTTTTTCCGTAGAAAAATGATTCAAGGAATACCAATTGTCGGTATAGCGATTGGAGCGGGTATAAACTATCAATTAACTAGAAATGTTACAACATTCGCACAAAAATATTACCAATACTCTTATCTACATAAGAAAGGTGGGAATCCTTTATGAGCACAATAGAACATAAAAAAGAGGCCCCAAAGCTGGTTAGATGTAAAGTGATAACAATTAGTGATACGAGAGATAAAATGACAGATAAAAGTGGACAATTAATGATCTCTTTATTAAAGGATAGTGGTCATCAAGTTGTTGATTATGACATTGTGAAGGATGAACAGCAGCTTATTCACCGTTCAATAATAGCTGGGTGTGATCAACAAGATATTGATGTTGTTCTCACAAATGGTGGCACTGGTATTGCAAGACGAGATGTGACTATTGAAACAGTTAAAGATATGATAGACAAGGAGATAGTAGGTTTTGGAGAATTGTTTAGAATGTTAAGCTACACTGAAGATATCGGTTCTGCAGCTATTTTATCACGTGCGATAGCTGGTGTAGCAGGTGATACAGCAATTTTTTCTACACCGGGTTCTTCTGGAGCCGTTAAGCTTGCAATGAATAAACTTATTCTTCCGGAGCTTGGCCATGTAGTCCGTGAAATACGAAAGGACTTATAGTATTTATTTAGTTGCAGTGCTAACATGTGCACCTATCCTCTCTAGTCACTTCACCATCGACCCGAAGGCAAAAAACGCCTTCGGGTCGATGGCTTCTAATAATCAAGGTGCCTTCGGCTTTTTCTTATTGTCTAGCTCCGCCTCCTAGCCTCTCGAGTCGTTTCACCTTTACATCAGAAGACAAAAAGCGTCTTCAGTCGTAAAAGTTCCAACGCTTGTCGAGTCTGACCAGTCGGCTCCGCTTTTCTTAATTGTCTAGCTCCGCCTCCTACCTCTCGAGTCGTTTCACCTTTACATAAGAAGACAAAAAGCGTCTTCAGTCGTAAAAGTTCCAACGCTTGTCGAGTCTGACCAGTCGGCTCCGATTTTCTTAATTGTCTAGCTCCAGCGCTATCCCCTCGAGTCACTTCACCCTTTCACCAGAAGGTAAAAAGCACCTTCTAGTGAAAGGCTTCCAGTGCTTGTCGGGGATGATCAAGGCGCTTGCGCTTTTCTTAATTGTCTAGCTCCAGGCGCCATCGGCTCGAGGTCATAAGTCAAGCCGATGAGAAAGTTAAAAAGCAACCTTCTCGTCGGCTTTTCTTATACTTGTCTTATGCTTGTCGCCGATGACGGGACGCCTTCCGCTTTTCTTTACACATGTATTTTTTCGGTTACATTTTGGTTGATTCGATACCATAGCCATAAATCATTAATAATGGAGGCTAATTCTGCTATTTCTGAATTGAGTATGCATGAACGCTGAAAATCATTTTCATTTCCAAGTGCCGCTTGTTTGTTATTTATTATCTTTTCTAAATCTGCAATACGGTCAGGGATTTTCCCTCGAACCTTCTCCCAATGCAACAATATTGCTTGCTGATCATTTTTAGTAAAGTCTTCCCAATTCTTCTGAAGTTTAGGAATGGATATTCCTAAACGTTTATCCATTATAAAATTTTCTATCATTAACGTTCCTCCAAGACTAGTTACTTATCGTTATTGTACATTACTAAGTTCTTTTTATCCAATAGAGAATTTTTGTACTTATTATAAAAATTCTATTGAAATCTTGTAAAAGTGCTGTTAATATGTATGAATAAATATAAGTTATTGAGAATAAATATACAAAATAAATGAGGGAGAGTTAAGATGACTAATCAAAAAATTGTTTTAGCATATTCAGGTGGCTTGGATACTTCTGTAGCAATTAAATGGCTTCAGGAGCATGGATACGGGGTTATAGCGTGTTGTTTAGACGTTGGGGAGGGAAAGGATCTTCAATTTGTTAAGGAAAAGGCGTTAAAGGTTGGAGCAATCAAATCATATGTCATTGATGCTAAGGAGGAATTTGCAAATGATTACGCTTTAATATCATTGCAAGCACATACGTTATATGAAGGGAAATATCCATTAGTATCTGCATTATCAAGACCACTAATTGCAAAAAAGTTAGTAGAAGTTGCAGAGCTTGAAGGTGCAGTTGCTGTCGCTCATGGTTGTACTGGTAAAGGAAACGATCAGGTGCGTTTTGAGGTGGCTATTAAAGCACTCAATCCTAAATTGGAAGTGTTAGCACCAGTTAGAGATTGGAGTTGGTCTCGTGAAGAAGAAATTGCATATGCAAAAAACAAAAACATACCTATACCGGTTAATTTGGATAGTCCATTTTCCATTGATCAAAATCTTTGGGGAAGAAGTAACGAATGTGGTGTACTAGAAGATCCATGGGTAGCCCCTCCAGAAGAGGCTTACGAACTAACAGCTAGCATAGACAACACGCCAACTATACCTGATATTGTAGAAATTAGCTTTGAGAAGGGGGTTCCTGTATCTTTAAATGGCAAAAAATACTCCTTAGCAGAGCTTATATTAGAATTGAATTTATTAGCTGGAAAGCATGGGGTAGGTAGAATCGATCATGTTGAGAATCGTTTAGTCGGTATCAAATCTCGGGAGGTGTATGAATGCCCGGGAGCAATGACACTTATAAAAGCTCATAAAGAACTAGAAGATATAACATTAGTCAAGGAAGTGGCACATTTCAAACCACTCATTGAAAAACAGCTCACTGAATTAATTTATAATGGACTGTGGTTTTCACCATTAAAAGATGCGTTACTTGCATTTTTAGCTGAAACACAACAGTTTGTGAACGGTATCGTACGTGTGAAATTATTTAAAGGGCATGCGATCGTTGAAGGAAGAAAATCGCCAAACTCATTATATGATGAAAAATTAGCAACCTATTCTACGGAGGACGAATTTGATCATTCTTCAGCAGTAGGTTTTATAACACTGTGGGGGTTACCAACGAAAGTGAGCAGTATCGTTAACAATGAGAAGGTGATAGTGTGAAGAAACTTTGGGGAGGCCGTTTTACACAAACAGCTGAGGAGTGGGTTGAAGAGTTCGGTGCTTCTATTCCCTTTGACCAAGAACTAGTAGAAGAAGACATTAAGGGTAGCCTTGCACATGTAGCGATGTTAGGTAAATGTGGAATATTACCTGAAGGTGATGTTCAAAAGATTAAGCAAGGGCTTCAGTTATTAGAACAAAAAGCATTAAACAATGAAATGTCTTTTTCTGTGAGTGAAGAAGATATTCATCTTAATATTGAAAAAATGTTAATTGAAGAGATAGGGCCTGTGGGTGGAAAGTTACACACAGGCCGAAGTAGAAATGATCAAGTAGCAACGGATATGCATTTATATTTACAAAAAAATGTGAATGAAATTATATTATTAATTTGTGAATTCCAAGCTGCACTTGTTACGCAAGCAGAGCACCATATTGAAGCGATTATACCAGGTTATACACATCTACAACGAGCCCAGCCAATATCCTTTGCACATCACTTAATGGCTTATTTCTGGATGCTTGAGAGGGATAAAACTCGATATAAGGAATCATTAAAGCGTATAAACCAATCCCCGCTTGGTGCTGGAGCATTGGCTGGAACAACATTTCCCATTGACCGTGAATATAGCGCTTCATTGTTAGGTTTTAATAGTATTTATGAAAATAGTATAGACGCAGTTAGTGATAGAGATTTTATTGTTGAATTTTTAAGTAACAGCTCTATGCTAATGATGCACTTATCACGCTTATGTGAAGAAATGATTTTATGGTCTAGTCAAGAATTTCAATTTATTGAAATCGATGATCGTTTTGCAACAGGAAGTAGTATTATGCCACAAAAGAAAAATCCAGATATGGCCGAGCTAATTCGTGGGAAAACTGGCAGGGTTTATGGAAATTTATTTGGATTATTAACTGTCTTAAAGGGGACGCCGTTAGCTTATAACAAAGATATGCAAGAAGATAAGGAAGGAATGTTCGATACTGTAAAAACTGTTATTGGTTCACTACAAATTTTTACAGGCATGATTGCATCAATGGTTATCAACAAAAATCAAATGTCAGCAGCGACTAAGCAAGATTTTTCAAATGCAACTGAATTAGCTGACTACTTAGCATCGAAAGGATTGCCATTTCGTGAAGCTCATGAAATTGTAGGGAAGCTTGTACTAACATGTATTGATAGAGAATTTTATTTGTTAGATTTACCATTCAATGAATACAAAAATGCATGTCATTTATTCGAAGAAGATATATTTGATTATTTGGACCCATATACTGCTGTAAATCGTAGAAATAGTGTAGGAGGGACTGGGTTTCGGGAAGTAGAAAATGCAATATTACAAGCTAAATTACGCTTAGAAAAAAAGTAATCCGGGGTTATAAAACCCTGGATCATTTATTATAGTTAATTATTCAAAAGTTACAAATCTTTTTCAGTTCTAACGATTAATACGTCACATTTTGCATAACGTGTAATCGCTTCCGAAACGCTTCCGATAAAAAACCTTTCAATTGCATTTAGCCCTGTAGCGCCACAAATGATAAGGTCTACATTGTGTTTAGGTGCTATCTCTTTTGCAATATGTGCTTTAGGTGACCCAAAGTCTATATCAATAGTTATTTCTTCTACACCAGCCTTATTTGCTAGATCTTGATATTCTCCTAGGAGCTCTGTAGCATATTTCTCAGCTCTTTCTGCTATCATTCTGTCATAAGTCTCAACCGTGGCAAATGATCTTGTATCAACAATATGTGTTAGAACAATACCAGCATTATTTCTTTTGGCAATTTCAACAGCTTTCTTAAAAGCCCATTCAGCCTCTTTTGACCCATCCACTGCGACTAGAATTTTGTTATAAGTTATGCTCATATAAAAATCACCCCTTAGGATTTATATTTCTTTATATTACCAGTATAGCATGTTAAAAAAATTAGAAACTAATGATGTCTTGAAAATATTATGACAATTAAAAAGGGGTGTTGATGATGAACAAACATAAAAATAATACAGGTACTAAAAATCAGTATAACTATTTCGAAGAGGCTTCAGAGGAAATTAGTCAACAAATAACAGAGGCATACTCAAGTGGTGTAATTGAGCAACGATATGATAAACAACAAGAAGCTGAGGATATTAATAATAAATAATAAATAGTAAATAGTATAAACTAAGACATCATGACTTAAGAGGTCATGGTGTTTTTGGTTGGGAAAATATACAAAGAGAAACATCTTGTAATATAATAACAATGTACAACTTTACATATATAGAACATAGTCAATTAATGTTGGAAAAAATACATGTAATGATATTTAGGGGGAGGGTGAAATTGTGAGACATGCACTGATTACTGCAGGGGCAAAGGGGCTTGGTCGGAAAGTAACAGAAAAACTGTTAGAGAAGGGATACTCTGTGACAGTGAATTATCGTACGTATGATAGAGCTGTTAAAGATTTTCAAGATCAGTATAAGCACTTGGACGACCGATTGCAATTTATCCAAGGAGATGTAACGGATAAAACAAATTTAATTCAACTTGTTGATAAAACAATGGAGAGGTTTGGACGAATTGACTTCTTAATTAACAATGCAGGACCTTATATTTTTGAACGCAAAAATCTTATAGATTATGAAGAGGCTGAATGGTATGAAATGATTGAAGGCAATCTTAATAGTGTCTTTCATTTGCTCAAAAAAACGCTCCCGATAATGCGAAAACAACATTTTGGTCGAATCATTACATATGGGTTCCAAGGTGCTGATGCTGCTCAAGGTTGGATTCATAGGTCTGGGTTCAGTGCAGCTAAAGTTGGCCTAGTATCATTAACTAAAACAATTGCATTAGAAGAGGCTTCATATGGAATTACTGCAAATATGGTATGTCCAGGTAATATATTGGGTGATATGAAGGAAGCTTCTATTTCGGACGCTAGAAGCATGACAGGTATGAATCACACACCAATAGGTAGGTCTGCTACAGGAGAAGATATTGCAAGAACGATTACTTTCTTATGTGAAAATGACTCAGACATGATAACAGGTTCTATCATTGATGTGACAGGCGGGGAAAATGTAATAAACAGATTTAGGTAATTCAAACCACCTATTTTTGTAGCATTTAACTCCATTGTTCTTACAATCAGGTGAAGGTGGTTCTCCACCTGATTGTAAAGTGTGGTTTTACTCGAAAAATCCTTGAAGCCAAGGTTCAACATCTAAGATTTCATCTCGCATTTTAACTGCAAGTTCTTGAATTTCAGCCTGAGCATGAGTACCAGGCTTTCTTTTGCTATAAAAACTTAAGAAAGATGTTAGATTGCATGTCATTACAATATTTGTATTTACAGATTGTGGCAAAATAGCACGTGCGTCTTCAGGCTTAACCTTCATTTCTATTAGTTTATTATACATATTTTGTATATCATCCATGTAAGTTGAAAAAACCTCTAATTGTTCTTCATTTAATGAAACAGGGCTTGAATAAGTAAAGCCACCACTTTTACTATCACTGCCGTAATTTACATACCTTTGAGATTCGATGGAATATGAAAAGCCAACTCTGTGGCGCGTTAATTGAGCCATAAGCGCTCTTGAAACACCTTCAAGAGCAAACGTAAATGAGATATGTTCCATCGTAGAAGTATGTCCGCTATGAACAATATGTCGTATTAATCTGTCCATATCATTTCCACTTCCACCATCTGTAGCAGGTTTGTTTAGGTATCTATGCCCTTCTTGTTCAACAATTTCGGTTGGTAAAAGATAGGAATAACAGTTTCTTATTGCGGTAAAGGCAACTAATTTGCCATCTGTTACCCCTAAGTCTAGTACATCTTTTAGTTGTTCTCGTTTTTTATTGGATAGCTGGGTGTGAGAAAATAATTCAACTTTCATAATATACCTCCTGATTGTCTTGGTCAGCCTGCTTTTCTTAATTGTCTAGCTCCACGCGCCATCGGCTCGAGGTCATAAGTCAATCCGTCAAGAAGGTTAAAAAGCAACCTTCCAGCCGTCTTGTCTTATGCTTGTCGCCGATAACCAGGCGCCTTCCGCTTTTCTTAATTGTCTAGCTCCACGCGCCATCGGCTCGAGGTCATAAGTCAATCCGTCAAGAAGGTTAAAAAGCAACCTTCCAGCCGTCTTGTCTTATGCTTGTCGCCGATAACCAGGCGCCTTCCGCTTTTCTTAATTGTCTAGCTCCACGCGCCATCGGCTCGAGGTCATAAGTCAATCCGTCAAGAAGGTTAAAAAGCAACCTTCCAGCCGTCTGGTCTTATGCTTGTCGCCGATAACCAGGCGCCTTCCGCTTTTCCTGCTTCATGTGGGATGATCAAGGCGCTTGCGCTTTTCTATATAATAGTTAACTCCTTAGGGAATTTTGTTAAGGTTTCAATGCCGTTTTCAGTAATTACGACATCGTCTTCAATTCTAACCCCACCTATTTCAGGTATGTAAATTCCAGGTTCAATAGTATATACCATCCCCGGTTGTAATAGCATGTTGTTAGTTGCACTCATTGAAGGATACTCATGTACTTCAATACCGAGTCCGTGTCCAATTCTATGAGTAAAGTATTCACCATATCCTGCACTAGTAATAATATCACGGGCAGTCTTGTCTACTTTTCCAACTTCAACCCCAGGTTTGCTAGCCTCAAGTGCAGCTAATTCTGCTTTTAAAACAGTCTCATAAATCTGCTGTTGTTGGTCACTTATGTTACCTAATGCTACTGTTCTTGTTATATCTGAGCAATAGCCATCAATAACAACCCCTAAGTCAAACAAAATAAAATCTCCTTGCTGGATTTTATCAGTACTTGGGTTTCCATGAGGAGAAGCTGTTTTCTTTCCTGTTAAGACCATTGTTTGGAAAGACATTTGTTGAATCCCTTTTTTCTTGAGTTCATATTCAATCGTAGCCAGAATCTCCATCTCTGTTTTACCCTCTTTAATCTCGGAAACTCCAACTTCAATGCCGTAATCAGCTAGTTCTGCAGCCTGTCGCAAAATGTCAATCTCTTTGCTATCCTTTAACATTCTAAGCGTGTTTAGTTTTTCTTCTGCACGAATAAACGAAGCATTTGGATATAAGCTCTGAAGTAATTCTAGACGGCTAACATTCAGGTGGTCTTTTTCTACTGCAAGTGAATGGATGTTTATTTTTCTTTTGGCTATGGCAGTAGCAATAAATTCCCACGGATTGTCGGTATCGTTATATCCTATAATTTCATATGTCCAACCTGCGTCTTTTACTTGCTGTGTTTCCATTTGTGGACACACTAGTATAGGTTCTTCTTGCTGAAATACAAGTAACGCTAATAATCTTTCATGAGGGTCACTCAAGAAACCGCTATAATAGAAGACATTTGACGGATTCGTAACAAAGCACATAGAGATATCTTGCTCCGTTAGCCACTCTGAGAGTAGTTTAAGACGTTGATTCATTTAACAACACCATCCCTTTTGAAAAATCTTATTAATCTTGAGCCTAGCAGGGAAAGGTGAGAATGTAAACAGTTAATTACGATTAGCAAACGAAAATTAGTTTGAAAATAACAGCTATAGGATTATACTCATGAGTGTAAGGAGATTTTCATACATATAAAAAAAGGAGGGATTTTTGTGCAAGTATCGTTTCATGGCCATTCAGTTGTTGTGATAGAAACGAAAGGCAAAAAATTGATCATCGATCCATTTATTAATGGAAACAATTTAACAGATTTACAAGTGTCAGATTTACTAGTAGATGTGATTTTAATAACACACGGACATAAGGATCATGTTGGTGATACCGTTCAATTAGCTAAAAAAAATGATGCACTTGTTATTGCTCCATATGAATTAGCTACTTTCCTAAGCTGGCAAGGTGTAAAGGTCCACGGTATGCATATCGGTGGGTCTTTTGACTTTGATTTTGGTACTGTCAAGCTAACACAAGCATTTCACGGCTCTAGCTACATAGATGAAGAAAAGAAAGAAATTATTTATACCGGTATGCCTAGTGGTATACTATTTAGCTCAGAGGGTAAAACCATATACCATGCAGGAGATACCGCGCTATTTTCTGACATGAAAATGATTGGTGAGCTGAATAATTTAGATGTTGCATTTATTCCTATTGGAGATAATTTCACGATGGGTCCTACTGATGCACTTGTTGCTGCGGAATGGTTGCAGGCAAAGCTCGTTGTGCCAATTCATTTCAATACATTCCCAGTGATTGAACAAAATGCCGAACAATTTGTTAGCCAATTAAAAGGTAATGGAAAAGTATTACAGGTAGGCGAAGGCATTCGCGTCTAGATTAAATAACTGTTAATCAACAAGATAAATTAACATTTGAATAATGGTTTATACATTGAATGTTGAAATAAAGAGTTTGTTTTGAAAGCGATCAAAACAAGCTTTTTTTATTTGAAAAGGGAATGAGTAAATCATAAAGAATATTATATAACAAGGAAAAATCTTTTTCGTAAATCATGTTGCGAATAGCAAAATAAGATTTTAAGCTAGTTTCATCCAATAATAACCAAAGATTCTTTTCGTAAGTTTTCTTGATACTTTTAACAGTTTGATGAGTTTTATGAAAGCTTAATAATTGTAAAAGTAGAGAAGATGGTACGAATGCTATTTGTATACGTGCTTATAGAACGAAAAGCAACAAATAATACGAAAACAGCCAGGTGAAACGTAAAAAAAGCTTTATTTAGGGGGATAAGATTGACTACTGAAATTATTTTTGCTTCGAAAAAATTGGGGCATATTACTGATACACAGTTACAGTCTATGCTTCATAGATTTAACTTAGGTAAATTTGTC
This sequence comes from Bacillus sp. SM2101, assembly GCF_018588585.1. Taxonomy (NCBI): domain Bacteria; kingdom Bacillati; phylum Bacillota; class Bacilli; order Caryophanales; family Bacillaceae; genus Bacillus; species Bacillus sp. SM2101. Next base: position 164,320 of record NZ_JAEUFG010000006.1, on the reverse strand, counting down.
TCTTCAGAAAAAACAGCAAATGGTGTTATGGGACAAACTTTGCTTGTTACGTCTACTGAAGGAAGGTTTGTTCTCAAAGGAAATCCGCTTTTTTCTGGGCAGTTTGCTGAAGAGAAGTTTTTTGTAGAAAAAATACGTGATCGAACAAGCATAGCTGTTCCTACACCTTATCTTGTTGATGATAATGAAGATATATTTGGTTGGAAATATGCAATCATGCCATTACTTCCAGGTAAACATTTAAGAGAAGTTAGTAGTAGGCTGTTTTTAGAGGACAAATTTAAAATTGCTGAAGTGATAGCTGAAACGCTTACTGCACTACATAGTTGGAAAGTAAATGACTTTGGTGAGTTAAATACGAAAGATTTCAGTATACGTCCTTTTGATGGTACATACAGAACATGGCTATATAACAGAATTAATTATTGGTTGAATGATGCAAAAAAGTATTCAACTATAACTACTGAAGACATATTGTGGGTAGAGGAATTATTAAACAGTGCAAAAGGATATTTTGATAGCATCACTTCACCCGCATTCGTTATGGGAGACTTTAAACCAGAAAACTTTTTGTTACATACAAATGATAGAGGATGGAGTATTAGTGGTTTATTTGATTTCACGAACTCCTATTTTGGAGACCCAGTTTCAGATTTAATAAAGATGCTCATACTGTATATTGATAATGGCGAACAGGAAATTGCACGACATTTATTGTCTGTATACTTACATAATGTAGAAGAAAAAGAATCTTATCAACAACGAATAAAAGTACACATGCTCCAACAAAATGTACTAGATTGGGGCTGTGCGAAAGCTATGGGGATGGTTACATGGAAGCATGATCTATCATTTTCTAACTGGGCACAACAATATGTTGAAGCAGTAGCCGATTTAATAAACTAATAACACATACATAATTAGATGTTTTACCCTGGTAACTTGTTCCACATGTGAAAGTAGGAAATACGAAAGAGCCTTTTCCTTTTGTAAATGAGAGGAATTTATCTATTTTATGTATCTACTCGATCAGCTACTTCTTTTTAAGGCATAAGGTGCATATTAATTAGTACAAACTCTATTTGAAAGGATTGAAACAAATGAAAAATAGACTGTTGCTATGCCTTCTTATTAGTAGTGCGATCATATATATTGCGGTACCCTCTTTGTCTTTTACAACAGATACCTTGCATGGTGTTTATTCGCTCGTCTGGATTAGCTTTGGGATCATTGTTATAGGAGGTAATTTAGTGGGATTGTTGTATTTACCTAAGAACAAATCATCACAAAAGGTTAGATTATCTAAAAATCAAGTAAAAAAAGTAAAACAGTACCAATAGCTTCATTGAATCAATTTGCTCACACCTTTATAATAAAGAAAAATAGGGTTAGATAATCCAAGCGGTGTCCATATTTGGTAGTGTAATAGTAGGATTTTAACAAACTTCTAGCTACTACCAATAATGAAACCGAGAAAAAGGGTGAATAAATTGGCTACAAAACATGAACAAATATTACAACACATTGATAGCTTACCGGTAGGGGAAAAAATTTCAGTTCGCCAAATTGCAAAAGATATGAGTGTAAGTGAGGGAACAGCGTACCGTGCAATAAAGGATGCAGAAAATAAAGGCTATGTGAGTACGATTGAACGTGTCGGAACAATTAGAATTGAACGTAAGAAAAAAGAAAACTTTGAAAAGCTTACATATGCCGAGGTTGTAAATATTGTAGATGGGCAAGTTTTAGGTGGAAGAGAAGGCTTACATAAAACACTGAACAAAATGGTCATCGGTGCAATGAAGCTCGAAGCAATGATGCGATACACTGGGGCAGGAAATCTATTAATAGTTGGAAACCGGACGAAAGCACATGAACTTGCATTAGAGGCGGGAGCAGCTGTATTAATTACTGGTGGCTTTGATACTGATGATTATGTGAAAAAGCTAGCAGATGAACTACAATTGCCGATCATTTCTAGTAGTTATGATACGTTTACTGTTGCAACAATGATCAATCGAGCCATATATGATCAATTAATTAAAAAAGAAATTGTGTTAGTTGAGGATATATTGACTCCTATCGAAAATACCATTTATTTAAAGGTGAATGATCCGGTTTCAAAATGGTATGAATATAATACTGAGACAAAACATAGTCGATATCCAGTAGTTGATGATCAATTGAAAATTCAAGGCATGGTTACCGCAAAAGACATTATGGGGAGTAACAATGACACGGTGATAGAGAAAATAATGACGAAAAATCCATTGAACGTAAGTGGGAAAACGTCAGTAGCATCATGTTCTCATATGATGGTTTGGGAAGGGATTGAAATGCTCCCGGTTGTGAACCAATCAAATAAGCTTCAAGGAATAATTAGTCGGCAAGACGTGTTAAAAGCATTGCAAATGATTCAACGACAACCTCAAATCGGAGAGACAATTGATGATCTAGTGACGAGTCATTTTGTAAATATATCTACTAGTTCAAAAGAAAGTGAAATGTATCGGTGTGAAGTAACACCACAAATGACAAACCATCTTGGAACAATCTCTTACGGTGTATTTACGACAATCGTAACGGAAGCTGCTAATAGAGTTCTTCGTTCTTTTAAAAAAGGAGATATAGTTGTAGAAAACATTACAATCTATTTCATTAAACCTGTACAAATTGAGAGTATGATTGAAATACGTCCAAAAGTATTAGAAGTGGGTCGTAAATTCGGCAAAGTAGATGTAGAGGTTTACAATGAAGGGGTGGTTGTTGGAAAAGCTTTAATGATGTGTCAACTTATTGACCGGTCATAAGTGCTTTACCTTATCTTAGAGAATATGTGTGCGACCGAATTCTACTAAATACAAACACCTTACACGGTAGATTGTCATCGTCCAAGTAATAACAGAAGCGGAGATATGCTATCTCCGCTTTCATCCTTTATTTAAGTTCTTCAGCTTCTTTAATCGCTAGTGGTAAAAAATATTTATACGCTCGATACCCTGCCCAAATACTACCTCCACCAAACAATATCAATATCGTTCCAACAATGAATGTAATCGTTGTTGGGAATAATATTAGCTGGTTAATTGCAAATAATAAAACGAAGGTACCAAGTGCCATACTAGATTTAGCAGATATCCACTGACGTTCAATCGGCCTTTTTGTTCTGAAGTATTTTATTTTATAAAATAAATAAAATGAAATAGATAAAACGATAAATATAACGAATACAGGCATGCAGTTAAACCTCCATCTTGTTTGTCCATTATTATTTTAGCGATTAATAGCCTAAAAAGCTACAACTAACTATGCTATGCTCTTTCATGTTATGATAAAGAAAACCATTGAATGTTAGGAGATACTAATGAAAGATAATATTTTGCAAGCAATAAAACAGTTCGACACAATTATAGTTCATAGGCATGTTCGCCCCGATCCTGATGCATACGGTTCCCAATGTGGGTTGTCAGAAATCATTAGAGCGTCTTTTCCAGAAAAAAAAGTATTTTCAGTAGGTAGTGAGGAAAAGTCTTTGAACTTTTTAAGTAGATTAGATGACATCACGGATATAACATATAATGATGCTCTGGTGATAGTATGTGATACTGCCAATGAAGAAAGAATTGATGATACGAGGTATTCCTTAGGAAAGAAACTAATTAAAATAGATCATCACCCTAATGAAACGCCTTATGGTGATATTATTTGGGTAGATACAACTGCAAGTTCAACGAGTGAAATGATTTATGAGTTTTATAAATATGGTGAAAATGAAGGATTAGTATTAAATAAAAAGGCGGCAGAGTTGATATATGCAGGTATTGTAGGAGATACTGGGAGGTTTATGTTTCCTAATACGAACCCAATAACTTTTAAGTATGCCAGTGAACTAATTGAATATGGTTTTTCAATTAATAATCTTTATAATCAGCTATACGAAACGAAACTGAATGTTGCAAAGTTAAATGGTTATGTATTTCAAAACCTTACTGTGTCAGAAAATGGTGCTGCTTCTGTTATTATAACAAAGGAAATGCTAGATGAATTTGAGGTTACTCCTATGGAAGCTTCTCAATTGGTAAGTACAATCGGACATATTCAAGGGATAAAAGCTTGGGTATTTTTTGTTGAAGAGGAAGATGTAATTAGGGTACGTCTACGCTCGAAAGCGCTTGTAATAAATGGGGTAGCGAAGAAATACAATGGTGGGGGGCACCCACTCGCCGCAGGGGCATCAATTTATTCTTGGGATACAATGAATGATGTATTGGCAGATTTAGAAAAGGTTTGTGCTGAATAAAATAACGGGAATGAATCTCACTCATTCCTGTTATCTGCTTACTTTACGATTTCAATCGTTCCATGAATATATAATGTTGTGAAATATCCAATCTTTTTTATTCTTACTCGGTATGATTTTTCATTAATTGTAAATGGTTTGTTTTCAATTGATTTCTCTAACAAAGTACTATTTTTATAAACTGTTTCAATATCTTTCGCAAGCAAAGAGCTTAGTTCTTTTCTGATTTCTTCCTGAATAAAGATGATGCTATTTTGATCTAAGTTAAATTTTTCATGTGCGGTGATGTCTATTATTATTTCTTGTAAAGTTAGTTGTTTTTTATTCTTCTCATTTAACTCTCGATAATCATCCTGCCAAATTTTTATGTCATTATTAAGTTTGAAAATTTCTTTTTGCTGACGCTCAATCATACTAACTTGTTTTTCCTGTAAAACGCCAAACATATATAGAAACACTAACCAACTAATAATGGCACCAATAGCTACTCCAGCAAAAAATCGCTGCCAATTCGGTAATTGAAAATGTGGCGGTATCCTCATCGTGATATATGTTCCTGTGTAAACCAATGAATGATTTCCGTCCCTGTTTGAGCGCCTCCCATAGCTGAAACAATAAGTAAAATTTGTTTAAATACATCACGAGTTTCTCCAGAAAATATGCCGCGCTCAAAGCTATAAATCGCATCAAACGTTCCACCAATTGCCGCTACCAATGCCCATATCTTTAATCTGTTTGACAGACGAAACATTTCAGTTAAGGGTGGTTGCCCAGATATAAATGCTCCTAAACCACCAATTAAAGCCCCACCGAGTAGAACACCGAAGGCTATAAAATAGCTTTTTATAAACATTGGGATAAACGCTTCCTTCAATTCCATACTCATCACCCTTTCGATACATGTATATGGACAAACATAAGGAAATATGTTTTTGATTTGTATAGCTTGGTTACAACAAATATAATTATTAATAGAGGGATTTGAATGAAGTAAGGAACAAAACTGTACTTGTATGAAAGTGCTATATTCTGTTAACAAAAAAATGCAACAGCTTCTGTCATTCGACGGCTAAGCTAGCTACATATTTAAATGAATCTAAGTCTACAAGTGCATTCAATTCGGATTATTTATAAATGAACTCTAAAAGTAATGATGATAAGGTAGGGGTTTCTGTGTCTTTTGTTCACCTTCAAATAAAAAGTGCGTACAGCTTATTGAATAGTGCAGCATCAATTGAAAGTTTAGTTTTAAAAGCAAAACATCACGGTTATAGTGCTTTGGCATTAACAGATGAAAATGTCATGTACGGAGCTGTTACCTTTTATAAAACATGTTTAAAGCATTCAATAAAACCTATCATTGGTCTTACAGTCTCTGTACTTGTAAATGAAAGTTCAGATGCGCCTAGTGCTTATCCGTTAGTATTACTCGCAAAAAATAATAATGGCTATCAAAACTTAATGAAAATTAGTAGTTCGGTATTAACAAAAGCGAAGGAAGGTATTCCATTAAAATGGCTCCAGCATTATAGACAAGATCTTATTGCAATCACACCTGGTCGTCATGGTGAAATAGAACAATTGTTACTTAATAATGAGGTTGAAAAAGCAAGAGAACGTGCTAATTTCTACAAAAATTTTTTTGCTAATCATTGCTTTTTCTTTTCAATTCAACAACATAGACAACAAGATCGTGAATTAACTGAGATGCTAGTAACGTTAAGTAAAGATGTTGATCTCAGTGTTGTAGCAACAAATGATGTACATTATACCGAAAAGAAAGATGCTATTGCTTATGATTGCTTAACAGCTATTAAACAAGGGTTAAAATTATCCGACGATCATTTAACTAAACTAGCCTCAAATGAGTATTATTTAAAGAATCCAGAAGAGATGCTTGAACTTTTTAATAGCTATCCAAGCGCAGTAGCAAATTCTGTTGAAATAGCAAATAGATGTAATGCTGAGATAGCACTTGGTACGGCACAATTGCCAAGGTTTCCTGTTCCAGATGGCAAGCAGTCGAATGATTACTTAGCTTCTTTATGTTTGAAAGGGTTAAAGGAACGTTATCAAGAGCCGACGGACGAACATTATGACCGTCTAATGTATGAATTAGAAATTATAAATCGAATGAAATTTAGCGATTATTTTTTAATCGTTTGGGACTTTATGAAGTATGCGCACCATAACGGTATCCTAACTGGTCCAGGAAGGGGATCTGCTGCAGGTTCGCTAGTTGCATATGTCTTATACATAACTAATATAGATCCAATAAAGCACCAGTTGTTGTTTGAGAGGTTTTTAAATCCACAAAGGGTTACGATGCCTGATATAGATATTGACTTTCCAGATACCCGTCGTGACGAGATGATCCATTATGTAAAGAATAAGTACGGGCAATTGCATGTCGCTCAAATCATTACATTTGGTACGCTTGGTGCAAGAGCATCATTACGTGATGTCGGAAGAGTAGTGGGGGCATCACCAAAAGAAGTGGACTTTTTAGCTAAAAAAATACCGATGAAGCAAGGAATCACACTTGAGGAGGCGTATCGTCAATCTTCTGAGTTTAGGGAGCGTATACAACAAACCGATGTGGCGAAAAGAATATATGAAATAGCGTTAACAATAGAAGGCTTACCACGACATACATCTACTCATGCTGCGGGTGTAATTATAAGTGATCGACAATTAACGAATATCATTCCCATTCAAGAAGGTCATGCAGATGTATATTTAACACAGTATCCAATGGATATTTTAGAGGATATTGGTCTACTAAAGATGGATTTTTTAGGCTTACGTAACCTTACATTGATAGAAAATATTATAACTATGGTTGAAAAAAAGACTGGGAATAGCATTAACCTAGATCAAACTCCAATGGATGATAAGGTCACTTACTCTCTCCTTAGTCAAGGGCAAACAACAGGTGTTTTTCAGCTTGAATCCGAAGGCATGAAGCAGGTGCTCAAAAGATTGAAGCCGAGTAGCTTTGAGGATATTGTTGCTGTAAATGCACTATATAGACCTGGACCAATGGATAACATACCGATTTATATTGATAGGAAGCATAATAAGTCTCCAATTTCATATCCACATCCTGATTTAGAGTCTATATTAGCTAAGACCTACGGTGTGATTGTGTATCAAGAACAAATTATGCAAATTGCTGCGGTAATGGCAGGATTTTCGTTAGGTGAAGCGGATCTATTAAGAAGGGCAGTATCAAAGAAGAAAAAGGATGTATTAGACGAAGAAAGGGAACACTTTGTCAATGGCAGCGTTAGCAAAGGATACTCTGTGTCGGTTGCAAATTCTATTTATGATTTAATAGTTCGCTTTGCTAATTATGGATTTAATAGAAGTCATTCAGTTGCATATAGCATGATTGCGTATCATTTAGCTTATCTAAAAGCAAATTATCCAATCTATTTTTATGCAACAATCTTAACAAGCGTCATAAGTAAGGATGATAAGCTCGCTTCCTATATTAGAGAAGCTAAGCAGCAAGGCATAAAAATATTACCACCATCCATAAATCACAGCTTCTTTGGTTTTTCAGTTGAAAAACATGGACTTAGGTTTGGACTAGCTGCTATTCACCATGTTGGAGGAGCTGCTTTAAAAGAAATCTTTCGTAGCCGAAAACAAAAAAAGTTTAGTGATCTATTCGATTTTTGCATAAGAACTTCCGCGAAACAAATTAATAGACAAACGATAGAGTCATTAGTAATGGCAGGTTGCTTTGATGAGTTTGGAGAAAACAGAGCTACTATATTAGCTAGTATAGATATTGCATTAGAGCATGCTGAACTAGTTAGACCAGATAGCAAAGATCAAATTGAATTATTTCATGAGGAATTTATGCTCAAGCCAAAATATGCTCAAGTTGCAGAATTATCCGAAGATCAAATGTTAAAGTTGGAGAAAGAAGCTGTTGGATTCTATCTCTCAAGTTATCCAACAACGATGTATGAAGATTTATTCTTCTCCATACGTACGAGAAAAATTCATCAGCTTGCAGATAATAAATCAAATGAATTAGTGAAATTAGGTGTATATATTACAAATGATCGAGTAATACGTACAAAAAAAGGGGAAGTAATGTCATTTTATACGTTTAGTGATGATTCAGGAGATGTTGATGCGGTTGCGTTTCCAGCTGTTTATAAACAATATAGTAATATTCTGCACAAGGGCAATATCGTGGTCGTAGAAGGGAAATGTGAAAAAAGGTTAGAAAAGCTACAAATTATTATTAAAACCGTTTATACAATGGATGAAATGATCAAGTCATCTTCTAATAAATCTCTTTATTTGAGATTTGAAGACACACAAATGGCTGAAGGGAAAGTTCAAGAAATAAAAAATATATTATCATCATTCCCTGGAGAAACTGCGGTACTTATATATTATGAAAGAGAACAAAGAACAATTCGCCTACCTGAAGAATTTTTGGTAGACCCTTCACAAGAATGTATAGAGCAGATGACCGAGATATTGGGTGAAAGAAACGTTGTTTTAAAATGATATACTTCTTTACTTCTATCACTATTATGTTATATTGTATAGGTATCATTGGTCAGACCAATCTACTGCTGTTTGTGACATGAGTTATATTAACATATTGAAGGAAACGTGAGTTAATAAAACAATAGGAACATTGAGTGGCAGTAAGAGAGGTATATTTTTGCTATATATTTCGCTAACTTTGTAGTACATTAAGGAGTGAAATGACATGTCATTAAGAGAAGAAGCATTACATATGCATAGTATTCATAGAGGAAAGTTAGAGTCCAAATCTAAAGTTCCTGTTCGAAATGCAAAGGATTTAAGCTTAGCCTATTCACCTGGTGTAGCAGAACCTTGTAAGGATATTTATGATGATGTACAAAAAGTCTATGAATATACGATGAAGGGAAATATGGTTGCTGTAGTCTCTGACGGTACAGCTGTATTGGGGCTTGGTAACATTGGACCAGAAGCAGCTATGCCTGTCATGGAAGGGAAAGCTGTACTTTTCAAAAGCTTTGCAGGAGTTGACGCCTTTCCAATTTGTTTGAACACAACAGATGTTGATAAAATTGTTGAAACAGTGAAATTATTGGAACCGACATTCGGTGGGGTTAACCTTGAGGATATTGCAGCTCCAAATTGTTTCATCATTGAAGAACGCTTAAAGAAAGAAACGAATATCCCTATTTTCCATGATGACCAACACGGAACAGCTATTGTTACAGTAGCCGGTTTGGTGAACGCACTTAAATTAGTTGGGAAAAAGATGTCTGAAATCAAAATAGTAGCTAATGGAGCGGGTGCAGCTGGAATAGCAATTATCAAATTATTATATAACTTTGGTGTAAGAGATATAGTGATGTGCGATTCTAAAGGTGCTATATTTGAAGGCAGATCGTATGGGATGAACAATGTAAAAAATGAAGTAGCGAAGTACACTAATCGGGAAAAAATGGAGGGAACATTAGCCGATGTTATCAAAGGTGCTGATGTTTTTATAGGTGTTTCTGTTGAAGGTGCACTAACTAAGGAAATGATTCAAAATATGGATGATGATCCGATTATTTTTGCAATGGCAAATCCTAATCCTGAAATCATGCCTGATCAGGCGAAGGAAGCTGGAGCAAAGGTTGTTGGAACAGGTCGATCTGATTTTCCAAATCAAGTAAATAACGTCCTGGCTTTTCCTGGAATATTTCGAGGTGCGCTAGATATTCGTGCTACTCACATAAATGAGCAAATGAAGATCGCTGCCGTTAAAGCGATTGCAAGGCTTGTTTCAGATGAAGATCTACAGGCAGACTATGTCATTCCAGCTCCATTTGATCCTAGAGTAGCTCCAATGGTTGCTGCAGCTGTTGCGAAAGCTGCAATGGAAACAGGTGTAGCACGTATCCAATTAGACCCAGAGAGTATTGCAGAAAAAACCCGCAAACTTTCAATTATTGGTAATGAATAATAATGTCATCAAGATCTAAAGTATATATAGAGATTGTTCATCAATTACAATGCATAATTACAGAAGATAGATTAAAAGCTGGTGATAAAATCCCATCAGAACGTGAGCTTGCTGTTAGATTAAAAGCAGGCCGCTCTTCTGTACGTGAGGCACTGAGAGCGTTAGAATTACTAGGCATAATTGAAACACGACAGGGTGAAGGAACGTTCATCAAAGAATTTGGTGACCATAGCCTTATTGAGCTAATTGGAAGCTTTATTTTACAGGATGATAAGGCTAAAGAAGATATACTAGAGACCAAATATTTACTCGAGCGCAATTCTATTTTTTTATGTTGCAAAGTAAGTAATAAAAGCTATTTACAATGTTTGAAGTCGTTAACTTCTGGTAATAACTTTGATCATGATCAATTTATGAAAACAGTTGTAGAAGCGACAAATAATAGGCTGTTGCTAAGAATTTGGCTAGTGTTATTTGATTATTATAAGTTGGAATATCATTCTTATAACCTTCCGTTAGACTATTATACAGAACTCATAAATGCGCTTGAGGAAGAAAAAGTAGACTTAGCCCTTAGCACTTATGAAAACATAGCTGTAAAACAATTGTCGATAGATGCATGACAAACTTTGACAAAATTATTTATAACATTTAGTTAAAGTAGAGGTAGTATATAGAATTTGGTAAAGGGGATTTACACAATGCTTAAGGATTTTTTTGTAAAAAAGAAAAAGTATGCATCCATTCCCTCAGAGCAAGCAAAACAAGATGTGCCCGAAGGTATCATGACAAAATGTCCAAGCTGTAAAAAAATTATGTATACGAAAGAATTAAACAAAAATTTACGTGTATGCTTAAATTGTGATCACCATCATAGAATGACAGCTTTCGAAAGAATTGGCAGTTTGATAGATGAAGGGACTTTTCGTGAGTATGATCAAGGCTTGATCTCGGATAATCCACTAAACTTTCCTGGATATGAAGAAAAGATAGAAAAAGATCGTATCAAAACAGGTCTTAACGAAGGAATAGTTACTGGTGAGGGAGAAATTAGTGGCTTTAAAACAGTTATAGCTGTTATGGATTCACACTTTCGAATGGGTAGTATGGGGTCTGTAATTGGAGAAAAAATTACTCTTGCAATTGAAAAGGCCATGGAGCTGAATGTACCTTTTATTATATTTACTACTTCAGGTGGTGCGAGAATGCAGGAGGGTGTATTAAGTTTAATGCAAATGGCTAAAACAAGTGCAGCCCTTAAACTTTTTAGTGATCAAGGAGGACTCATTATATCTGTAATGACAGATCCTACAACCGGCGGGGTTTCAGCGAGTTTTGCATCTTTAGGAGATTATAATTTTGCTGAACCAGGTGCTTTAATAGGGTTTGCTGGTAGACGTATTATAGAGCAAACAATACGAGAAGAGCTTCCGGAGGATTTTCAAACTGCTGAATTTTTATTGGAAAAAGGGCAGCTTGATGCTGTAGTTCATCGGCATAATATGAAAGAAACTTTAGAGAATGTACTATCCATACATATAGGAGGTGATTTGGAATGGTAGCTGAGTTAGAATTTGAACGCCCTATAATTGAACTAACTAAAAAAATTGCTGAACTGAAGGAATTTACACAAAATTCTGATGTGGATTTATCTGCTGAAATTGAAAAACTTGAGCAACGGTTAAAGAAATTAGAAAGTGAAATATATGGAAATATGAAAACGTGGGATCGGGTTCAAATAGCTCGTCACCCAAATCGCCCAACAACATTAGATTATATTGAACGTTTGTTTACTAATTTTATGGAGTGTCACGGAGACCGATATTTTGGAGATGACGGTGCAATCGTTGGAGGAATAGCAAAATATTATGGGCTTCCTGTAACTGTTATAGGACATCAACGGGGTAAAGATACGAAAGAAAATATTCGTAGAAATTTTGGAATGCCTCATCCAGAGGGATACCGTAAAGCATTACGTTTAATGAAACAGGCAGAAAAATTTCAGCGCACGATCGTTTGTTTTATTGATACGAAAGGTGCTTACCCAGGAAAAGCAGCTGAAGAAAGAGGCCAGAGTGAAGCGATTGCAAAGAACTTGTTTGAAATGGCTGGATTAACAGTCCCAGTTGTTTGTATTGTCATTGGAGAAGGTGGAAGTGGAGGAGCTTTAGGTATTGGAGTTGGAAACCATATTCATATGTTAGAGAATTCAACATATTCAGTAATCACTCCAGAAGGTGCCGCATCTATTTTATGGAAGGATGCAGCCCTAGCCAAAAAAGCTGCTGAATCGATGAAAATTACTGCACCAGATTTAAAAGAGTTAGGTGTTATTGACGAAATCATTCCTGAAATTAAAGGTGGAGCTCACCGAGATGTTGATGAGCAAGCTAAGCTAATTGATGTAGTTTTAAAGCAATCCATTAGTGAGCTAAAGGAATTGGATTCCGCAACTTTGGTTCAGGAAAGGTATAGAAAATACAAAACTATCGGACAAATCTCTTATGAAAACGGTTACGTAGAGGTAAAATAATGCAACGTGCATCCAAAATCAATTTTGGATGCACGTTTTCCTTTTTTTTTCACATTTGTGATATTGTTTTCGTCGTAATGAAATGTTATTTTAAGAATACTTAGGTTCTGATGATGGAGGTCGGATGTATTTTTTTGTAAATCTCGCCTTCTCTTCTCAAGGCCGTTCATACAAATTAATGAGGTGAGACGTAATGAAAAGAATTGGTGTGTTAACGAGTGGTGGAGACTCCCCAGGAATGAATGCGGCAGTTAGAGCAGTTGTTAGAAAAGCAATTTATCATAATATTGAAGTATATGGAGTGTACCAAGGCTATGCAGGTTTAATGAGTGGTAATATTAAAAAGTTAGAACTTGGTTCCGTTGGAGATATCATTCATCGAGGTGGAACAATGCTCTATTCTGCAAGGTGTGAAGAGTTTAAAACACCTGAAGGGCAGAAACAAGGTATTGAGCAGTTAAATAAGCATGGAATTGAAGGGCTTGTTGTTGTTGGTGGAGATGGATCGTACAGAGGAGCAAAAGCGCTGACTGAGCATGGTTACCCTTGTGTAGGTGTACCAGGAACGATTGATAATGATATTCCTGGAACTGATTTTACTATTGGGTTTGACACTGCATTAAATACTGTAATAGATGCGATAGATAAGATTCGTGATACTGCTACTTCTCATGAACGCACTTATGTTATCGAAGTAATGGGAAGATTAGCGGGTGATATAGCGTTATGGGCTGGCTTAGCAGGTGGAGCAGAAACAATTCTAATACCTGAAGCTAACTATGACATGAATGAGATTACTAATAGATTAAGAAGTGGACATGAAAGAGGTAAGAAGCATAGTATCATTATCGTTGCAGAGGGTGTAGGCAGTGGTGTTGATATCGGTAATAAGATTCAAGAGGAAACTAACTTTGAAACACGTGTGTCTGTATTAGGTCATATTCAACGTGGTGGATCACCTACTGCATTTGACAGAGTATTAGCAAGCCGACTAGGTGCGAAAGCTGTAGAGCTTTTATTAGCTAGTAAAGGTGGCCGAGCTGTCGGTATTCAAAATAATAAACTCGTCGATCATGATATTATCGAAGCGTTGGCACAGCAACATCATATTGATGAAGATATGTATAAATTATCAAAAGAATTATCAATATAGAAAGAAAATTACTATTGGGGGTAGAAATTGATGAGAAAAACAAAGATTGTATGTACAATAGGTCCGGCTAGTGAAAGTGTAGATAAGTTAGTTGAGTTAATGGAAACAGGGATGAACGTAACTAGATTGAATTTTTCACATGGTGATTTTGAGGAGCATGGAGCACGTATAAAAAATATTCGTGAAGCTGCCAAAAAGACTGGAAAAAATATCGCTATTCTTCTCGATACGAAGGGTCCGGAAATTAGAACACATACGATGGAAAGCGGTGCAATTGAGTTAATTGATGGTTCTGAAGTAATTATTTCAATGGAAGAGGTTATTGGTACACCTCAAAAGTTTTCTATCACTTATCCAGGTTTAATTGAAGATGTTGAAGTTGGTTCTAAAATTTTGCTAGATGATGGTTTAATTGGCCTTGAAGTAATTGCAATTAATGCAGAACTTGGGGAAATAACAACAAAAGTATTAAATAACGGTGTATTAAAAAATAAAAAAGGGGTAAATGTTCCAGGGGTTAAGGTGAAATTACCAGGAATTACCGATAAAGATGCTAACGATATCATTTTTGGTATCGAACAAGGTGTAGATTTTATCGCTGCTTCTTTTGTTCGCCGTGCTAGTGATGTTCTAGATATTCGTGAGATATTAGAAAAACATGATGCACCAAATATACAAATTATACCAAAAATTGAAAACCAAGAAGGCGTTGATAATATCGACGATATACTTGAGGTTTCAGATGGATTAATGGTAGCTCGTGGAGATTTAGGTGTTGAAATACCAGCAGAAGAAGTTCCTCTTGTACAAAAAGAACTTATTAAAAAATGTAATGAGCTTGGAAAGCCTGTTATTACAGCAACTCAAATGTTAGATTCTATGCAACGAAATCCAAGACCTACACGTGCTGAGGCGAGTGATGTTGCAAATGCTATTTTTGATGGTACTGATGCTATCATGTTATCTGGGGAAACTGCTGCTGGATCGTATCCAGTAGAAGCTGTAGGTACAATGCACAGCATTGCATCCCGTGCCGAAACAGCATTGGAATACTCTCAAATTTTAGCAAAGCGTAGTAAACAAACAAATCCAACGATCCCTGATGCTCTTAGCCAATCGGTTGCTCATACTGCACTTAATTTAGGAGTTAATGCGATTATCGCTCCAACAGCGAGTGGATATACTGCTAGAATGATTTCTAAATATCGTCCAAAAGCACCAATTATTGCAGTAACAGGAGATAAATCTACTTCTCGCAAGCTTGCTCTTACTTGGGGTGTCTATCCAATAACGGCTAAACAAGCGAACTCAACTGACGAAATGCTTGAAGTAGCTGTCCAGGCATCATTAGACGCCAAACTTATTTCATGCGGTGATTTAGTCGTAATTACAGCAGGTGTTCCAACTGGTGAAAAAGGTGCTACCAACTTAATGAAAATTCATGTGGTAGGCAATGTTATCGCTAAAGGACAAGGTGTAGGTCGTAAATCAGCATTTGGAAAAGCGGTTGTTGTATCTAGTCAAAAAGATGCTAAACAAAAAATGACAGAGGGAGCTATATTAGTTACTCAATGTACAGATGCTGATATGATGTCATCTTTAGAAATGGCTTCAGCTATTATTACTGAAGAAGGTGGCCTTACAAGTCATGCAGCAGTAGTTGGACTGAGCTTAGGTATACCTGTCATCGTTGGTGTTGAAAATGCGACTAAGATTATTAAAGATGGAAATGAAATAACTGTTGATGGCGGCTTAGGAACGATTTATGAAGGAAGAACTAGTGTATTATAAATCCATCACTGGAGAGGGTGTTATGCCTTCTCTTTTTTTTATTTTAAGGTATAATAAGGACAAATAGATCAATATTGTTCAATGGTGATTGGAGGACCACAATATAATGTTGCAAATGATGATTGCACTTATCATTATAGTTCCAGCACTAGAAATTGGCTTATTAATATTGTCAGGTAATACTTTAGGTATATTTCCGACAATCGTTTTAATTATTTTAACTGGTGTTTTAGGAGCATGGCTAGCTAAAAAGCAAGGAATAGAAACATTACGTAATTTTCAACAACAAGTGAGCTACGGACGACCCCCAGGAGATGCAATTATAGATGGACTTTGTATACTAGTTGGTGGTGTAGTATTATTAACCCCTGGCTTTATTACCGATGCAATAGGTTTTATGCTACTAATCCCGATGACAAGAAATATTTTAAAGCCATTCCTACTCAAAGTCATCAAAAAGATGATCGACCGTGGAAATATAACGATTATAAGATAACACAATGGGATGGGTATACGAGTAGAAAATTTGCCCATAGATAAAAAAGAGTCCTTGTTTAGGACTCTTTTTTATCTATGATATAAGCATATAATTCATTAAATATATTTGCACTATGCAAGGTTTTAATAATTACCAATATAACAGGTCCAGCGATTAGCCCCAAAAACCCTAGCAGTTTAAATCCAATGAATAATGATACGAGCGTTGCTAAAGGATCTAAACCAATACTAGATGATAATACTTTAGGTTCCATAATTTGTCTTGTAATAAGGATGATGATATATAGTATCCCTAACCCAATTGCTAGAGATATATCTCCACTTACAGCTGCATAAACGATCCATGGCACTAAAATAAGTCCTGTTCCTAAGTACGGAAGTAGATCAACAAAACCTATTATTAAAGCGATTGTTATTGCATAATTTACTCTTAAAATGAGCAACCCTATTAATACGATAATTGCGGTAATCGATATTAAAGTTGCTTGAGCTTTTAAAAATCCGAAAAGAGCTTTTTTTAAGTCAAAAAAGACTTTTTTACCGCTAGTTCTTGCTTTTCTAGGTAACAGTTTACTCATTAATCCAGACAGACGATCCCAGTCCTTACTAATGAAAAAAGTAGCTAGTAGTGAAAAAACGACAACTGTTCCAGTGTTAGGAACCCAAGCTAATAAGTTTGGAATGTTTTCTAGTACTTGTTGGATGAAATCTCCGACACTTGACGCAATATTCGTACCGACTGATGAAATGTTTTGCATAATTGTATCTTGTTGCCCAGCATCTAGATTTTTAAAGAACACTGCAAGCTGGTTGTAGAACGGAATGATTTTACTTGCAATAAACACTTCAATATATTGCATTAGTGTGTTAAAGTGTTCAGGTACAACTTTAGCTAAATATTCTGTGCCTGCAACTATTTCGACAACTAATAGTGTAATTAAGCCTGCTATGATTCCGAATAATAAAATTAAGGTAATAAAGATTGATAGTGATCGTGGTATTTTTGCTTTACGTTCCAAGAGGTTTACGATCGGGTTTATTAAATAAGCGATTATTAGCGCAATAATGAACGGATATGTAACAGTTGATACATAATAAAGTCCTATGATTCCTATCGTTATTACTGCTAATACAAATAGTAGGCGTAGCCCACGGTAAACATATTCAAGATTCAATAAACAGCCCCCCTATCCCATATAAGTATTTTATAATAATATGGTTAAGAATGGAAAGGATAGTTTTGTGAATTTTATACATTATAAGGCGATTCTTTTACATTGACCAATTGTTTGTTATGATTGACCTGGTAGAGCGCAGCAAGGAGGATTGATTATATTGTTCTCTCAATCAACAGCATTCTTATTAATCTTACTAGCAATTGGAATCATCGCGAAAAATCAATCACTAATCATTGCTATTTTTGTCCTGCTACTAATAAAATTGCTTGGATTTGATTCGAAGCTATATCCTTATATTCAAGGTAAGGGAATTAATTGGGGTGTAACGATCATTACAGTTGCTGTATTAGTTCCTATTGCGACAGGTGAAATTGGGTTTAAACAACTTGTTGAAGCTCTTAAATCTCCATATGCTTGGATTGCATTACTGTCTGGAATGGCTGTTGCGATCATTGCAAAAAGTGGTTTAACGTTATTGGAGAATGATCCTCATATTACAGCAGCACTTGTATTCGGCACTATTTTAGCAGTAGCACTGTTTAAAGCTGTAGCAGTTGGCCCTTTAATTGGAGCAGGGATTGCATATATATGTATGAGAATTTTTAATATTTTTGGTTGATTATTTTCTTGTAATAATATTTTTTTAAATAAATAAGGTTCTTTTCATTCACAAGAGTCTGATAATTGTTTATAATAATACTAATATGTTATCTTTCTTATATTAATGCCCTTACTCACAATAAAATAGTAGAGGGGTATTTTTACATGTCTTAGCAGGAATGTTAATCTTTTGAAAAAAGCATAAAATGTAAGCATTTTCTTTTTGTGAGATAAGATCATTCGCACTTCCCCGTTTGTGAAAAAACAAATTTGCTCATATAAATGAGAGGGACTATAGACTAGGGAGCATGTTTTCTTAATTTAAGGAGGGAAACTTTCGCATGCTTATTAGTGTATTAGTGCACATATTTTCTTATTATATATAAATAGAATAACCTTGCTGTTGATGTGTATATGAAATAAGTAAGTTTTTTCCTAATTTGAGCAACCGCTCAATTTCTAGTACAGTAAATATAAAGGCTATGGGGAATTTTATTTAAAAAGGAGAGATTTTTATGACAGTAACACGCGGTCTGGAAGGGATAGTAGCAACAACATCATCTATTAGTTCAATCATAGATGACACACTAACATACGCAGGATATGACATTGATGATCTTGC
Source organism: Bacillus sp. SM2101 (assembly GCF_018588585.1). Taxonomy (NCBI): domain Bacteria; kingdom Bacillati; phylum Bacillota; class Bacilli; order Caryophanales; family Bacillaceae; genus Bacillus; species Bacillus sp. SM2101. Next base: position 145,665 of record NZ_JAEUFG010000006.1, on the reverse strand, counting down.
AGAAAATGCTAGTTTTGAAGAGGTCATTTACCTACTTTGGAACCGCAAATTACCTAACAAGAATGAGCTTGCACAACTAACAAATGAATTAGCTGAAAATGCAAGCATTCCACAAGAAATCATTGATCATTTTAATATGTATCCTATTAACGAGGTTCACCCTATGGCGGCGTTACGCTCAGCTATTTCCTTGTTAGGATTATATGACGCTGAAGCTGATAAAATGGATGAAGAAGCAAATTATCGTAAAGCTATTCGTTTACAAGCAAAAATACCTACAATTGTTACTTCTTTTTCACGTATACGAAAAGGTCTTGAGCCAATATCACCACGTACAGATTTAGGTTTTGCTGCTAATTTCTTGTACATGCTTACAGGTGAAGAACCAAGTGACATCGCTATAGAAGCTTTCAATAAAGCGTTGGTATTACATGCGGACCATGAGCTCAATGCTTCAACCTTTACTGGCCGTGTGTGTGTCGCAACGCTATCTGATGTGTATTCTGGTATTACTGCTGCAATTGGTGCACTTAAAGGGCCTCTTCATGGCGGTGCAAATGAAGCTGTAATGAAAATGCTAACAGAAATCGGGTCTGTAGAAAATGTAGATCCTTATATTAAAAATAAATTTGAACAGAAAGAAAAAATTATGGGCTTTGGTCATCGAGTATATAGAAAAGGCGATCCTCGTGCGAAACATTTAAAGGAAATGTCTGAGAAACTAACAAGAATTACAGGTGAAACAAAGTGGTTTGAAATGTCTGTGAAAATTGAAGACCTAGTAACATCTGAAAAACCACTTCCTCCTAATGTAGATTTTTACTCTGCATCTGTCTACCACAGCTTAGGAATTGATCACGATATATTTACACCTATATTTGCTGTAAGCCGCATCTCAGGCTGGTTAGCACACATATTAGAACAATATGATAACAACCGTTTAATTCGTCCAAGAGCAGAATATACAGGACCGAGTAAACAAGTTTATATCCCTATGGAACAGAGATAATATAGAAAGTATTATATGTAAGGAAGTATTAAATGATAAAATAGTATTTGGTTGGAAAGGGAGCTCCTTCTCTTTCCAATGGATAATGTATTAATAAAAATAACAACAGCATCATGGATGGAGGTTTTTATGTTGACACAAGGGAAAAAAATTACGGTTGAAAATGGAAAATTAAATGTACCAAATAATCCTATCATTCCTTTTATCGAAGGTGATGGTACAGGGCCAGACATTTGGGCAGCAGCATCACGAGTGTTGGAGGCTGCAGTAGAAAAAGCGTACAATGGTGAGAAATCAATTATTTGGAAAGAAGTTCTTGCTGGTGAAAAAGCATTTAACCAAACAGGTGAATGGCTTCCTGAGGCAACACTTGATGACATTAGAGAGTACATAATTGCTATCAAAGGACCACTTACTACACCTATTGGCGGAGGTATACGTTCTTTAAATGTAGCTCTTCGTCAAGAACTAGATTTGTTTGTATGTTTAAGACCTGTTCGTTATTTCCAAGGTGTCCCATCACCTGTTAAGCGCCCAGAGGATACTGATATGGTTATTTTCCGTGAAAACACAGAAGATATCTATGCAGGGATTGAGTATGCAAAAGGCTCAGATGAAGTGAAAAAAGTGATTGAATTCCTACAAAATGAAATGGGAGTTGCCAAGATTCGCTTCCCAGAAACATCAGGTATCGGAATTAAGCCAGTGTCAGAAGAAGGCACATACCGCTTAGTACGTTCAGCAATAAATTACGCTATCAAAGAAGGACGTAAATCTGTAACGCTTGTTCATAAAGGTAACATCATGAAATTTACTGAAGGTGCATTTAAAAATTGGGGATATGAACTTGCGGAAAAAGAGTTTGGGGATAAAGTATTTACTTGGGCTGAGTATGATCGCATCGTTGAAGCAGAAGGAAAAGAGGCAGCGAATAAAGCTCAATCTGAAGCTGAAGCAGCAGGGAAAATTATCGTTAAAGATGCAATTGCTGATATTTTCCTACAACAAATATTAACTCGTCCAAAAGAATTTGATGTTGTTGCTACAATGAATTTGAATGGTGACTATATTTCTGATGCATTAGCAGCACAAGTTGGTGGTATTGGTATTGCCCCTGGTGCTAACATCAATTATGAATCAGGACATGCTATCTTTGAAGCGACACACGGTACAGCTCCTAAATATGCAGGTTTAGATAAAGTTAACCCATCTTCTGTACTTTTATCTGGGGTACTAATGCTTGAGCATTTAGGGTGGAATGAAGCTGCTGATTTAATCACAAAGTCTATGGAGAAGTCTATTGCTTCTAAAGTTGTAACTTATGATTTCGCACGTTTAATGGATGGTGCTACAGAAGTGAAATGTTCAGAGTTTGCTGATGAATTAATTAATAACTTATAAGCATTAATGACAAAATAGATGTTGATTAGGGGGAAATTTTCATGACATTAAAAAGAAAAAAAATCTCTGTCATCGGTGGAGGATTTACTGGTGCAACGACAGCATTTTTATTAGGGCAAAAGGAACTTGGAGATGTTGTATTAGTGGACATTCCTCAAATGGAAAATCCTACTAAGGGTAAGGCATTAGATATGTTAGAAGCAAGTCCTGTTCAAGGGTTTGATTCAAATATAATCGGAACATCTGATTATGCTGATACTGCTGATTCAGATATCGTAGTAATTACCGCTGGTATAGCACGTAAACCAGGAATGAGTCGCGATGATCTAGTGCAAACAAATCAAAAAGTAATGAAAAGTGTGACACAAGAAATTGTGAAATACTCGCCAAACTGTTATATCATTGTTTTAACGAATCCTGTTGATGCAATGACTTACACTGTATTCACAGAATCTGGATTTCCAAAAAATCGTGTCATAGGTCAATCAGGGGTACTGGATACTGCACGTTTTAGAACATTTATTTCACAAGAACTGAATATATCAGTTAAAGATATAACTGGCTTCGTATTAGGTGGTCATGGTGATGATATGGTGCCATTAGTACGTTATTCATATGCAGGTGGTATTCCACTCGAAACGTTAATTCCAAAGGAACGTCTAGATGCAATTGTAGAACGTACGCGTAAAGGTGGAGGAGAAATTGTTAACTTACTAGGGAATGGTAGTGCATATTATGCTCCAGCTGCTTCCCTTGTTGAAATGGTAGAGGCAATTCTTAAAGACCAACGTCGAGTCTTACCATCCATCGCTTATTTAGAAGGTGAATATGGCTTTGAGGGCATATATCTTGGTGTGCCAACAATCCTTGGAGCTAATGGTATTGAAAAAGTTATTGAGTTAGAGTTAATAGAGGAAGAAAAGAGTGCTCTGTCCAAATCAGCTGAAGCTGTGAAAAGTGTAATGAAAGTTCTCGTATAATCATTAGCATTCAAAAGGGTCTAACTCCACATACTATACAGTATATAGGGAATAAACTACCCTAATTGTTATAGAAATGTGGAGTATGACCCTTTTATTTTCAATGTGTTTTTACATAATTTCTAATATGTTCTATTTTTATATATGCACTGTGATGGTTCAAGCATAATCATATAAAGGTCTTCAGTGCTTTTTCGGGAATGAGTATGAACTAGCACATTCAATTTTACTGTATTTCGAATATAGGAGGTTTTGTATGTTGTTAGGCAAAAAAAGAAAATTAGGAAGATTGATTAATGAAATTTCAGTTGGTGAAAAATTATCTTTAACTGAAAAAATTGAGGATAAAGATTTATTACTCTATTTAGGACTAACAAATGATTCAAATCCATTATATATTCAGCATGACTATGCATCTCAGACACCTTATAAAAAACCAATAGCCCCTAATATTATGTTAACAGGAATTATTACCTCTGCAATCTCAAAGTATTTACCTGGACCAGGCAGTCATATACTCAAACAAGATATTTCCTTTATTCATCCTGTATATCATTATGGAACCGTACAATTTCTTTTTGAAGTCATAAACGTTGACGAAAGTAACCATACAATTGAAATTAAGATTGAAGCAACAAATGAGGAAGATGAAAAAGTATTAGAAGGTACTACACTTGTATGTCCACCCCATCGCTTAGAATCATTAGACGGGAATGCTTTAGAAAACTTTTAATATATACTGAAGAACGAAGAGCATTGATCCTCTTCGTTCTTTTAATTTTCGCATTGATTCTTAAATATAGGCAAGTTTACTTTAGTGTTGGTGGCATTTTTTCTGTGTTAAAATTACTGAGTTTCTATAAACGCATCATGCTGTTCAATGTTAATAAAAATAGTGAAAGGGTCTATATTAAAAAGGGCTAAATAAAGGCAGATAACATCGGTTACTACAATGTAAGTGAAAGAAAATCAACAAAGTTTATGAAAAGAGCCTATAATAAAAAAAGTTGGTTTGTCTATTTCTAATCGATTATAATTTATGTATGTAGGCTCTTTTCGTACACTTTCGTACTATAATATACAAAAGAACAAATAGTCGAAGTTGATGTGTTTCAATTCGTTTGTTTACCTCGAAAAGATGACCGAATGCTTATTAAAGGCTGTATTCGCATCGATTGTGTTTTTCGTATTAGATCACGTACACAACTAACGTTCGTGGCATCTTTTCTTATGGACAACGATGAATAACTTTATAAAACCATTTTTTATCGTAATGATTTGATAACAATAGCAACAATGTTTACGAAAAGAGATTTATTGAAAGATGTGTGTAATTCTGGATATGAAAACAAAAACACTGAATATGTAACAGAGTTCTGAGTGATGGATGGGGTTTAATACGTATACTTGGAGGTACATATGAGTACAAAAATATTAGTGGTTGATGATGAACAGTCTATTGTGACATTACTTACATATAACTTGCAGAAAGCTGGGTTTGAAGTTATTGTAGCGACTGATGGACAATCAGGTAAACAAAAAGCGAAAAGTGAAAAGCCTGATTTAATCATTCTTGACTTAATGCTACCTCAAATTGATGGTATTGAAGTATGTAAACAACTGAGATTAGAAAAGGTTTTTACGCCAATTTTAATGCTTACTGCAAAGGACGATGAATTTGATAAAGTACTTGGCTTAGAACTAGGGGCAGATGATTATATGACGAAGCCTTTTAGTCCAAGAGAGGTTGTCGCTAGAGTAAAAGCGATTTTACGGCGTATGCAAATATCAAATCAAGTCAACAGTGAATCTGTTGAAGATCAAGAAGCAATCATCATTGGAAATTTAAAAATCATTCCAGAGCACTATGAAGCGTATTTTCTTGGTGAGAAATTAGAACTTACGCCGAAGGAATTTGAGTTACTATTATACTTGTGCAAAAACAAAGGAAGAGTCTTAACGAGAGATCAACTACTAAGTGCAGTGTGGAATTATGACTTTGCTGGAGATACACGTATAGTTGATGTTCATGTTAGTCACCTTAGAGAAAAAATTGAAATGAACACAAGAAAGCCAATATATATTAAAACGATTCGGGGATTAGGTTATAAACTGGAGGAGCCTAAACTAGATGCTTAAATTTCGATCTCGCCTTCTCTTTGCATTGATTTCATTAATCGTCACAGTATTATTAGCCTTAGGTCTATTTATAGGACAATTATTTGAGTCATATTATAATAATTCATTTTTCGAGCAGATTGAAAAGGATGCAAAAATGGCTGCGTATACTATAGCTGAAGAAGGGATTGAAAGCGCGAATATTAACGAGAAGGCTAATTCAATAGGAGAGATTTTAAACACTGATGTTACCATTTTGGATCAACGAGGTAGAGAGAAATACCAATCAAATCCTAATAACAATATACTAACAAATGGAGATCTACAATATCTTCTAAAGCAAAATAAGGAAAATGACAGTGGATTTCATATAACTAACGAAGATGAGAACTTATATTCATATGGCATGTCTATTATAAAAGAAGATACTTTATTTGGTTATATCATTTTAACAACATCTAAGGCCTCATTAGATAAAATTAGCACACAGATTTGGGGACTAGTGATAAGTAGCCTTGGAGTCGGGCTAGTTATTATCATGCTATTAGCTATTAAAATAACAACACAATATACAAAGCCGCTTGAATCAGCTACTAAGGTAGCTATGGAGCTAGCAAAAGGAAATTATAAAGCGAGGACATATGAAGGTGAATTAGATGAAACTGGAATGTTAAGCCAGTCCATCAATGTTCTAGCTCGAACGCTCCAGGATATGAAAAAATCTCATGAAATGCAACAAGATAGATTGGAAACATTAATCGAAAATATGGGTAGCGGTTTACTCTTAATTGATAGTAAAGGTTACATTCATTTAGTAAATAAAGCTTTTACTGAAATCTTTCAAGTAAACCCTAATGATTTTTTGTATAAATATTATTATGAAGCTTTTAGTCATAAGGAAGTGATTTCTCTCGTTGAAGAAATTTTTATGACTGAAGAAAAGGTAAGAAAGCAATTACGCCTACCTATTTCAATTGAACGAAAGCATTTTGAGGTGTATGGTGGACCAATTATTGGAAATAACGATGAGTGGAAAGGTATAGTTGTAGTTTTCCACGATATTACTGAATTAAAAATGCTTGAACAAATGAGAAAGGACTTCGTAGCAAATGTTTCTCATGAATTAAGAACGCCAATTACTTCTATTAAAGGTTTTAGTGAAACATTATTAGATGGGGCAATGAAGGACGAAAACACTTTGCAGTACTTTCTTTCCATCATATTGAAAGAAAGTGAAAGGATGCAAAGCTTAATTCAAGATTTACTAGATCTTTCGAAAATTGAGCAACATGGATTTACTTTAAATATTGATCAAGTTGACATAAAGGTACTTATTGAAGAAATAATGGTCATTTTAGCTGGAAAAGCTGATGAAAAAAATATTAAAGTTACTATGAATACCCAAGCGACAGAAAACTTATTTGTGGCAGGGGATGCTGACCGTTTAAAGCAAATATTTATAAATCTAATATCAAATTCGATTGTCTATACTGGACCTGAGGGAAAGGTAGATATCATGATTGCTGAAAATACAGAAGAGGTATCTGTCAAAATAATAGACACTGGTATAGGTATAAAAGAGGAAGAAATTCCACGGATTTTTGAACGCTTTTACCGAGTTGATAGGGATCGAAGTCGAAATTCAGGTGGGACTGGATTAGGCCTTGCGATTGTAAAGCATATTATAGAAGCGCATCATGGGCAAATCTTTGTCGAAAGTAAGGTTGGGGAAGGAACGGTTTTTACAGTAGTATTGAAAAAACAATACGTCTAGCGTACAGTTAACATCATGGGATATGTTAACAATTAATTTACAGGGCGTTTAAGCAACCTTTACAATACTCTGCTAGTATATATAATGAAAACCCCTTCATCCAGAAGGAACCATCTTTGGGAACATGGAAACATGTTCTCTTTTTTTTTTTTTGTGTGTTTTTACAATGTTTTTGCTATTTTCTTTGTTAATATTCCGTTAAAATAAAATTGGGAACCATATGAAACCTTTTTATGTTTTGAACCGTACTACATATTAAGGCCTAAGAAAGAGAGGGAGAGACATGATTAGTATGAAGAGGATATATTCATTTATAGGGTTAGCAATTTTAGTCGTTCTGTTAGGTGTGAGCGCTTTAACGTCTTGGTACACCGTTGATGAATCAGAACAAGCAGTTATTTTAACTTTTGGTAAAGTAGAAGAAGGTATTAGTGAACCAGGGCTTCACTTTAAATTGCCTTGGCCTATCCAAAGTGTTCAAAAACTGTCAAAGGAGACATTTAGTTTACAGTTTGGATATGAGGAAAGGAATAATGAGGTAGTTCGTGAAAACCGTAATGATACGAAGATGATTACTGGTGACGAAAATATTGTTTTAGCAGATCTTGTAGTTCAGTGGAAAATAACAAACCCAGGGAAATTCTTATATAATTCCTTAGATCCTGAGCAAATTTTATACAATTCTACATCCGCTTCACTAAGAAGTATTATCGGTAGCTCAGCAATTGATGATGCTCTTACATCTGGGAAAGCAGAAATTGAGGCGGAAGTCTTTGAATTATTAACATCACTCGTTGATAAATATGACATTGGAATCTCCGTGTTAGCAGTTAAATTGCAAGATGTTGAATTACCAAATGATGAAGTAAGAAAAGCATTTACAAATGTTACTGACGCTAGAGAAACGATGAATACGAAGATCAATGAGGCAGAAAAATATGAAAACAAACGTAAGCAAGAGGCTGAAGGGGAAAAAGACGCTGTTATCTACAATGCAGAAGGAGATAAGGTGGCAAGAATTCAAAAAGCCGTTGGTGATGTAGCGTTATTTAATTCAATATATAGTGAATATAAAAATTCACCAGAAATTACGAAACAACGTTTAATCATTGAAACATTAGAGCAGGTGTTACCTAACACTCAGCTATATATTATGAATGATGACGGAAATACATTAAAATACTTACCTCTTAAACCACTTGAAAGTCAAACACCGCCAGTTAAGCAGGAAGGAAGTGAAGGTAATAATGAGTGATCAAAACATAGTTGATATTAATGAGCGGAAAGGGAATGTGGATTGGAAGAAATATAGAACTTCTGGAATTTTCTTGATTATATTTCTCGTCTTAGTTGGAATTATATTAAGTAACCTTTTTATCGTAAAAGAAGGTGAATATAAAGTCATCCGTCAATTTGGGGAAGTAGTAGATTATAAAGATGAACCAGGGCTAAGCTATAAAATCCCTTTTATCCAAACAGTAACTACTTTACCAAAATATCAAATGATTTATGATGTGGAAGAGGCTGAAATTAATACGAGAGATAAAAAACGATTAATTATTGATAATTATTCCGTATGGAAAATTGAGAACCCTAAGCTGATGATTGCAAATGCAAGAACTGTTGCAGGTGCAGAAGCTAAGATGGGCGAGTTCATTTATTCTGTCGTCCGTGCTGAGTTAGGGAAGCTAAACTATGATGAAGTTATTAATGATGAAAAATCATCAAGAGGTAGTTTGAACGATGTGGTTACCGAAAAAGTGAATGAGTTGCTAGTACGTGATAACTATGGGATTCAAGTAATTGATGTACGGATGAAAAGAACAGATTTACCTGTAGAAAATGAACAAACTGTTTTCACTCGAATGATTTCTGATCGTGAAAAGATTGCTCAGGAGTATTTATCAAGAGGAGATGCTGATAAAAATCGTATAATTGCAAATACTGATAAAGTAGTTAAAGAAATTTTATCTAAAGCAAAGGCTGATGCGGAAGTAATTCGAGGGGAAGGGGAAGCTGAAGCTGCCAAAATATACAATGAATCATTTTCTAAAGATGCTGAGTTTTATCAATTATTCCGAACTTTAGAGTCGTATAAAACGACGATTAATGGTGAGACGATGATAATCCTTCCTAGTGATTCACCTTATGCAAATCTACTGATGGGCAATTTACAATAACAAACATTTAAAAGTCGTTATTTTCCTTTCTTTTCTATATCATGCTACAATAGAAAGAAGGAATAACGGCTTTTTTTTGCGTTGAGGAGGGCTTTAATTGGATAAAAACAAGTTAGTGTTGATAGATGGAAACAGTATCGCATACCGTGCATTTTTTGCTCTACCTTTACTGAGCAACAATAAAGGGATACATACAAATGCAATTTATGGTTTTACGATGATGTTAAATAAAATTATAGATGAAGAAAAACCAACACATATGTTAGTAGCATTCGATGCTGGAAAAACGACTTTCAGGCATGAAACTTATAGTGAATATAAGGGAGGAAGGCAAAAAACTCCTCCGGAGTTATCAGAACAATTTCCATTTATTAGAGAACTATTAGATGCCTATAAAATTACTCGCTATGAACTCGAAAATTATGAAGCAGACGATATAATTGGCACTTTATCAAAACAAGCTGAACTGGATGGTTTTGATGTCAAAGTCATCACAGGTGATAAAGATTTAACTCAGCTTTCTACAAGTAATATTACTGTTAATATTACTCGTAAGGGTATTACTGATGTTGACACGTATACACCTGAGTTTATTGCAGAAAAATATGGTATTAAACCTGCTCAAATCATTGATTTAAAAGGTTTAATGGGTGATAGTTCAGATAATATTCCTGGAGTACCAGGAGTTGGAGAAAAGACTGCATTAAAGCTCTTAAAAGAATTTGGAACAGTGGAACAAGTGCTTGCATCAATTGATCAAGTAAGTGGAAAAAAGTTAAAGGAAAAATTAACTGATCATACAGAGCTTGCAATATTGAGTAAAGAGTTAGCAACTATTAACTGTGAAGCTCCTCTTAGTATTACTGTTAATGATGCTAACTTTAAGGGTATAGACAAAGAAAAAGTAAGTGGCATTTATAAAGATTTAGGTTTTGAATCAATGTTAGCAAAACTTGGCTACTCTGAGGAGGTAAATCAGGAGGAGTTTAACGAAATAGAATTTACAGTTGCTACTGAGGTAACTCAAGATATGCTAGCTGATCATTGTTCATTAGTTGTTGAGGTATTAGAAGAAAACTATCATTTGGGAGATATTTTAGGCATTGCAATTGAAAATACGAATGGCCGCTATTTTATTCCTACAGAAGTAGCAGTAAATTCTAATATATTTAAAGACTGGGCAAAAAATGAGGAAATGAAGAAAACTGTTTTTGATGGAAAAAAAGCAATGGTTTCCTTACATTGGAATGGCATACAATTAGCAGGAATTGATTTCGATACCATTATTGCTTCCTATATATTAGATCCATCCGACACGAATGATGAGGTCACAAGTATAGCAAAACGTTATGGTATGTCAGATATATTAACTGATGAACAAGTTTATGGAAAGGGTGCCAAGAGAAAAATTCCCGAGCAACAACAATTGATGGAACACCTCATACGTAAAGCAAATGCATTATATAAGATGAAGGATCAACTTATAAATGATTTGCAAGAAAATGAACAATTAGATTTGTTACTGAATTTAGAAATGCCACTATCTTCTATATTAGCAAAAATGGAAGAAATCGGTGTAAATGTGAACGTAGACAAGCTTAAACTAATGGGAGATGAGCTATCAAAGCAATTATCTAACTTAGAGAATGCAATATATGAACTAGCTGGAGAGAGCTTTAATATTAATTCTCCTAAACAATTAGGTGTTATTTTATTTGAGAAATTAAACTTACCTGTTATTAAGAAGACGAAAACTGGCTACTCTACTTCTGCTGACGTTCTTGAGAAACTAAAATCTAAACACAATATTATTGATAAAATTTTACATTATCGACAATTAGGTAAACTAAAATCAACATATATTGAAGGATTATTAAAGGTTGTACATAAGGATACATCCAAAATCCATACTCGATTTAATCAAGTTTTAACACAGACAGGGAGATTGAGTTCAATTGACCCTAACTTACAAAATATACCAATAAGATTGGAGGAAGGACGCAAAATTAGGCAGGCTTTTGTTCCTTCTAAAGAGGACTGGGTCATCTTTGCTGCAGATTACTCACAAATTGAATTAAGAGTGTTAGCACATATTGCAAATGATGCTAATTTAATTACTGCATTTAATCAAGATTTAGATATACATACAAAAACTGCGATGGATGTGTTTCATGTAAATGAAAATGATATAACATCAAACATGCGTAGGCAAGCAAAAGCTGTGAATTTTGGAATTGTTTATGGAATCAGTGATTATGGCTTGTCACAAAATCTTGGGATTACTAGAAAAGAGGCAGCAAACTTTATCCAGCGTTACTTTGATAGCTTCCCTGGTGTGAAAAACTATATGGATGATATCATTCAAGAGGCAAAACAAAGAGGTTATGTATCAACCCTTTTGCAAAGAAGGCGTTATATTCCTGAAATAACGAGTAGGAATTTTAATGTGAGAAGTTTTGCTGAACGAACTGCAATGAACACACCAATACAAGGAAGTGCAGCCGATATTATTAAATTGGCGATGATCAAAATGGCTAATCGCATACACCAAGAGGGCTTAGCAGCAAAGCTGTTACTTCAAGTACATGATGAATTAATCTTTGAAGCACCACAAGAAGAAATAGAAATACTGAAACAACTTGTTCCTGATGTGATGGAGAGTGCAGTAGAATTAACTGTTCCACTGAAGGTTGATTACTCATATGGCCCTACATGGTATGATGCAAAGTAGTGGTATAGCATATAGGGAATGGTTGAAAGGAGGAGTTCCTCATCCCGGAAGGACCAGAAGTACAACAAGTTTTAAACTCAATAGAGCCTAAAGTACTAGGTAAAATAATTTCAGAGGTATCTGTTCTACATCCGAAGATTACTATGCCTTTTAAAAAAATAGGAAGGCAAGAAGTTGAAACATTCTCTCAACGTCTAGAAGGAGGAAGTATAGAAAAGCTTGAAAGGAAAGGTAAGTACTTAATTTTCAATTTAAATCAAGCTGATACTTCCACCTTATACTTAGTCACCCATCTTGGCATGACTGGTGCTATTTTTCATGTAAACGATTTAGATGAAATTGCACCAAATTATCGAAAACATGTTCATATCATATTTAAATTAAATGACAAGTCATTAATGGTTTATTCAGATCAAAGGAGATTTGGATGGATGGGCGCTTTGAATAAACAAGAGTATACCGCTTATCGACCTCTTCAAGAGGTTGGTCCCGATCCAGCTTCTGAAGATACTCCAAGGATTTTTTTGGAAATAATAAGAAATAAAGCTTTCATTAACAAACCGATAAAACGTGTAATTATGCAACCAAATGTCATTCAAGGTGTGGGAAATATATACGCATCCGAATGTCTTTATAAAGCTAAGCTAAACCCATTAACATCTGTTGGGGAGGTTTCAGATGAAAAGCTGTTAGAATTATTGGGGCATATTAAAGAAACGTTTGAACTTGCAATAAAACTTGGAGGCTCATCTATAAGAGATTATGTAAATTCCGAAGGGAAAAAAGGAACATTCCAAGAGCTGCATATGGTTTATAATAAAGACTTTTGTCCTGAATGTGGAAGTTCTATTGAAAACCTAAAAATAGATCAGCGTTCATCATTTTATTGCCCTAACTGCCAAGCAAAAAGTTGATTATGTTTTCAAGCATATTTGTTGTAGTACTGCGCTTTTTACATGCAATCAACAGTGAAAACAGCCCTGTACAAAAGGCTCTTTTTCAAAAAGGTTATTGTTCGTAAAATAGAAGATTAAGATGCAGTTACACGCAACAGTCGTCAATATATAGTAGAAAAGATGCCACGAAATCTTACCAAATACGTGTTTATTTTTTGTGCGACAAGCAACAATTGATGCGAAAAAACAGCTGTAAAAGGCTCTTTTCGTAAGTATTTTGTTATTTTTACTAAAAATGGACATCATGATGAGTTTGAGAACTCAGTAATTTTACCAATAGAAAAAATGCCACGAAATCTTACCAAATACGTGTTTATTTTTTGTGGGACAAGCAACAAGCGATGCGAAAAAACAGCTTTAAAAGGCTCTTTTCGTAAGTATTTTGTTATTTTTACTAAAAATGGACATCATGATGAGTTTTATGAGAACTCAGTAATTTTATCAGTAGAAAAGATGCCACGAAATTTTACCAAATACGTGTTTATTTTTTGTGCGACAAGCAACAATCGTTGCGATAAAACCTCCTGTAAAAAAACATAGAGCTTCTTTTTGAACTTTGGATGGGCTTCTTCCATATACTACTGTAGCTAAATCGGAAGGAGCTCATGCAATGGTTCAATATATGTCGCTCATAATTTTAGCTTTTGCAGTTAGTTTAGATAGTTTTACTGTTGGCTTCACTTATGGCTTGCGAAAAATGAGTTTGCCAATAAAGTCAATTATCATCATTGCATTCTGTTCAGCAATTACTTTAAGTGTAGCAATGTTTTTTGGAAATATGATTTCAATGATTCTATCTCCAAGCATTGCAGAAAAAATTGGTGCGGTAGTACTTGTATGTATAGGTGCTTGGGTATTATTCCAGTTTTTTCGTCCTGCGAAAAATATGTTAGATGAGGATGAAGAAAAAATTTTATTTAATTTGGAAATTAGATCTTTAGGCGTAGTTATTAATATTCTTAGAAAGCCGATGGCGGCCGATCTAGACAAATCGGGAACAATTACTGGTATTGAAGCATTCCTACTTGGAGCAGCCCTTTCGTTAGATGCGTTTGGTGCAGGGCTTGGAGCAGCCCTTTTAGGTTATTCCCCGATTTTAATGGCTGCTTCAGTTGCATTGATGAGCATGCTTTTTTTATCATTAGGGTTAAAAAGTGGTATTTTATTTTCAGGACTAACATGGGTAAAAAAGTTCTCTTTTTTACCAGGAGTTATTTTAATTGTCTTAGGAATATGGAAGTTATAACGTTAAAACAAAGAGGAATGGGGTTACTACCCATTCCGAATATAAAATTACTTGCAGAAAATGGGGGATCGGTAATGACGCTTATCATAGGGCTAACAGGAGGAATAGCAAGCGGTAAAAGCACAGTAGCAAAAATGCTTGAAAAGCTAGGATTTCCTATAGTTGATGCAGATATAATTGCGAGAGAGGTAGTCACAGCTGGTGAATCTGCATATAAAAAAATAATTGCAACATTTGGTGAGAAGGTTACACAACCTAATGGAGAGTTAGATAGAGAGAAACTAGGTAATATTATCTTTCATGATGAAGAAAAAAGGCAACAATTGAACAGTATCGTGCATCCAGCAGTACGTAAAAAGATGTTTGAAAGAATGGATGAATACATGAAGCAAGGTTTACAAGTGGTTATTTTAGACATACCGCTATTGTTTGAAAGTAAATTAACTGATATGGTCGACAAAACGCTACTTGTATATGTAGACCCAGATGTTCAATTACATAGACTAATGCAAAGAAATAACTACCTTAAGCATGAAGCCCAAGCTCGAATTAATTCGCAAATGCCTCTAAAGGATAAAATTCCTTTAGCTAGTGCGGTGTTAAATAATAATGGTTCTATATTAAATACTGAGGAACAACTCCACAAACTCCTCCAAAACTGGAGTATACAAATATTGCCGAATCAGTAAGCTCATTAATCTTAGGTTGATTAAAGGCTTTTCCTACATGGGATACGCGCTGGTTTTCAATGCGGTGAGTAGAATTTTTCTCCATATTCACTCAGCGTTTACTTAACTAAAGTATACATAAAACTACTTCTAGTTCATGACCAACATAGTTTACGAAAAGAACATAAGCTTAGAGAACATTCCCCCACTTCTTATCGATAGATATAGAGGTAGGGGTCTTTTTGTATGTTGGAAAAAAATATGTGTATTTTAATTATCACAATTCTAGATAATTATGTTATACTAATTACACGAATGTAATGAAAAGTATAACATTATTTTCGAGGGGAGTAATATTATGAATACAAGAATTGCGATTAATGGTTTTGGAAGAATTGGAAGAATGGTATTTCGTCAAGCGATGACAAACAGCGAATTAGAAATAGTTGCAATAAATGCTAGCTATCCAGCTGAAACATTGGCACATTTAATTAAGTATGATACGAATCATGGCAAATTTGATGGTGAAGTGGTTGCAGAAAATGACTGCCTCATCGTAAATGGAAAAAGAATAAAGTTGTTAAGTACACGTGACCCAAAAGAATTACCTTGGGGAAGTCTTAATATAGATATTGTTATTGAAGCTACTGGTCAATTTAATGACCGAGCTAAAGCTAGCTTACACTTAGATGCAGGGGCAAAAAAAGTAATATTAACAGCACCTGGAAAAAATGAAGATATTACAGTCGTAATGGGAGTAAATGAGAGTAAATTTAATACAGAAGAGCACGATATTATTTCAAATGCTTCATGTACAACAAATTGCTTGGCACCAGTTGCCAAAATAATTGATGAACAATTTGGAATAGAAAATGGTCTAATGACAACAGTACATGCATATACGAATGACCAAAAAAATATTGACAATCCTCATAAAGATCTACGTCGTGCACGTGCGTGTGCGCAATCAATTATTCCTACAAGTACAGGTGCTGCGAAAGCGTTATCACTTGTTCTACCGCAGTTAAAAGGAAAATTACACGGTATGGCGCTACGTGTCCCAACTTCAAACGTATCACTTGTGGATTTAGTCGTGGATGTAAAGAGAGATGTAACAATTGATGAAATAAATGATGCATTTATCATTGCATCTAATACTTATTTAAAAGGGATTATTGATTTTACAACAGAGCCGTTAGTATCAGTTGATTTTAATACAAATCCCCATTCTTCGATCATTGATGGTTTATCAACAATTGTTTTAAATAATCGTAAAATAAAAATTCTTGCTTGGTATGATAATGAGTGGGGTTATTCATGTCGAGTTGTAGATTTAGTTAAATATGTAGCATGTGAAATGATGAAAAAAACAGAAATGAAGGTTGGGTAAAAAAGCATAAGGATATGGTTTATATAGCTAAAGAGTATGTTTATTTAAATATACTCTTTTTTCTTTGGTTGTCATCGTATAGATAGTTATTTTTGAGCTACGGATTCTACTAGGGTTCGTGTCATCGTTACCTCAATTTAACGATGACAATCGTATATAACCACTACTAGCTGTTCAATTGGATACAAATAACAACATTTACGATTATAGTGTTATTAAATCATGAATTGTTGTTCGTATATTAAGAAATAACCCTAAACTTTTCACTATATAGTTTTAATGGATATGGACATATTATTTATTATCATGAGATGTAAATGATCTTTTTGAGTGAGCAATGTTATTTCTCAGAAAAGAAAATGTTTCTTTCGATGAGGCAATGTTAATGGAAGTTCAGTAAAATACCCATTCCAAGATCAAGAGCTCGTCTTCTACTTGAAGTTGACATCAGCAAGAAGACATCAGACAGACATTCTGCAGTGCAGTTAATCATAAGACTTTGGAGGAATTGACGTGCAACTTTTGTTATTTCCACAAGTTTTATCGGATATTTGTTATAAAAAAGGAAAATGTAAATAGTATCACCACAAATCAATACTGCCCTTAACTTACGCGAATAAAAATAGAAAAGGTTGTTGCAAAAATCACACAAACAAAGTATACTATTTTTCGTGAACTTCTTGATGAATAGATACTGTAGCTACTTAAAGGGTTAGGACCTCTTTGGACTAACTTTCCCCCGTGGTAGTTATGAAAAATATCTGTTAGAAGAAATTCATGTCTGAATAATATTTATCGCTTAAGGGGGACTAGCATATGGAAACAATGGGTAGACACGTTATTTCTGAGCTGTGGGGTTGTAATTTTGAGAAGTTAAATGATATCAATGAAATTGAAAAGATTTTTGTTGATGCAGCATTAAAGTCAGGTGCTGAAGTTAGAGAAGTTGCTTTCCATAAATTTGCTCCTCACGGAGTAAGTGGTGTCGTAATTATTTCTGAATCTCATTTAACAATACACAGCTTTCCCGAGCATGGTTATGCTAGCATAGACGTTTATACATGTGGTGATCGTATTGACCCTAATGTTGCTGCTCAACATATTGCAGAAGCTTTAGGTGCTGAATCACGTGAGAATATTGAATTACCTCGTGGAATGGGTCCAGTGCAAGTGCAAAAATCAAAATTAAAAGTTCTATAACAATCATATAAATGTTCGAACAAAAAAGGGGTATATCAATATACCTCTTTATTTTTATGCTTGTACTTAGTTTCGTCTTTTTATATCATTAGAGTATAGAGAATAAGAAACAAAGGAAAGCTATGTTCTCTTCTATTAAGGCTCTTTGCGTAAATTTTGTTGCTTTTTTACTTACATTAGAAAAACTGATATGTATTATATGCTTCTTATAGTCTTTAGAAAAGATGTACCAAAACCTAGTAGTTGTATACGTTAGTACGAGAACAGCTTATTACGACAAGTAACAATTAATGCGAAAGAAGCCTATATTAAAAACTCAGCAAGAAAAGAACGGAGCTGATTGTATGAAATGCCCTTCTTGTCAACATAATGGAACTAGGGTATTAGATTCTCGGCCTGTAGATGAAGGACGCGCTATAAGAAGAAGACGTGAATGTGAAGTGTGTCAATATCGGGTTACAACGTTTGAAAAAGTGGAAGAACTACCACTTATCGTTGTTAAAAAAGAAGGAACAAGAGAAGAGTTCAGTCGCGAAAAGATTCTACGTGGCCTTATTAAAGCTTGTGAAAAAAGGCCTGTTTCCTTAACTCAATTAGAAGATATCATTAACTTCATTGAGAAGGACTTAAGAAGCCAAGGTTATTCCGAAGTAGGTAGCGAGATGATAGGTGAGATGGTCATGGAAAAGTTGGCCAAAATTGATGAAGTATCATACGTTCGTTTTGCTTCTGTTTACAGACAATTTAAAGATATCAACGTTTTTATAGAAGAATTAAAAGAACTAATTAAAAAAGAAATTTAGATAGGAGCTTAAGAATATTCTTCAAGCTCTTTTTTTAATATATTGAACATAGGAATAGTTAGAATATCTATGAAAGGTTAGGTTATATAGTGGAACATCATTGGAAAGAATTAATTCCTGTAGATCGATATTATGTGAGTTGTAAAACAATTTTACAAGAGTTTGATCGAAAAATAATAACGTTGCTCTATCAACCATTAATTGAAAATGGTGCTTTTAGTTTATTTATGACTCTATGGGCTGAACTTGAAGAAAATAGATTGTGGAGTGAAGAATCTACACACCATAGTTTAATGGGGCTTATGCAGTGTAATTTACATGAAATTTTTAGACAAAGGCTTAAGCTTGAGGGAATTGGACTATTAAAAACATATGAAAAAAAAGAAAATGATGTTCGTCATTTTATTTATGAGCTGCAACCTCCATTATCTCCTGATCAATTTTTTAATGACGGAGTATTAAATGTTTTTTTGTATAATAGAGTTGGGAAAAATAAATATGCAAAGCTAAAACGTTTCTTCTCAGACAAACAAATCGACAGCATTCAATATACACCTATAACAAAATCGTTTAATGAGATTTTTAAATCTATTCACCCTTCCGAAATGGTATCTAACGCTAACGATGAGATCATTGAACAGTTAATACCTCAAGAAGGAAATAACTATATCAATAATGCTGCAAAAAATGAACCAACTTATTTGCAAGAAGCATTTAACTTTAATTTATTTTTCGCTGGCTTATCCGAAAGTATGGTACCAAAAAAGGCGATTACTGATAAAGTAAAAGACATGATAACAAAGCTATCGTTTTTATATGAAATAGACCCAATAGAAATGCAAAAAATTACGATGAGTTCGTTAACTATGGATGATAAAATTGATATAGAAAAACTTCGCAAAGAAGCACGAGACTGGTATAAATTTGAGAATGGTGATCGGTTACCTTCTATTGTCGAGCAAGTACAACCGATCACACAAAGGACAATGAATGATCAACAAGTAGAAACGAAGGAAGACCAACTGATAAAACAACTTGAATTAATATCACCAAAGAAGGTTTTAATGGATCTTGCGGATGGTTCTGTACCATCAGCTGCTGACCTTCAAATTATTGAAGATGTGATGGTTAATCAGAAATTATTACCAGGAGTTGTGAACGTTTTAATATATTATGTGTTGCTTCGTACTGATATGAAGCTCACAAGAGGTTACGTTGAAAAGATAGCTAGTCATTGGTCGAGAAAAAATATTAAAACCGTGAAACAAGCGATGGAGCTTGCTAAACAAGAGCATCGGCAATATCAAACATGGGCGAATACAAATAATAAAAAACGTTCTGCCTCAACAAAAAAACCAGTTCGTAAAGAATTGTTACCTGATTGGTTTGTTGAAGAGAAACAGGATCAGGTAAGTGAAGAAAAAGTGGAAGAAGTAGATTTTGAAAAGGAAAGGCAAAAGCTTCAGGAGCGAATTAATAAATATAAAGGAAACTCAAAATAGGAAAAGAGGGGAGCAGAGTGGAGCGAATTAACGAAACGATGTCTAAATTGTTCCAAAATGATAAGTTTCAACTACGTCTAAATCAGATGAAAACTGAAATACTCCAAAATCCTGATATCCAACAATTTTTAAATCAACATCATGATAGAGTCACAGGAGATATGATTGACCGTAGCTTAAATAAATTATATGAATATATTAGCCAGTCGAAAAATTGTCAGAAATGTATATCTTTCGATCGGTGTTCAAATATGATCAAAGGGTACGAGCCAACTTTAATTATTAGTGGAAATTCAATTGATATACAATATGATAAATGTAATAAAAAACTAAAATACGATGAGCAAAAAAAGCAACAAGATCTTATACAGTCCATTAATATTCCAAGTGAAATACTTCTAGCTACTATTGATCAAGTTGCTTTAGATGATAAAAGTAGACTAAAAGCTGTTCATTTAATACAAGACTTTATAGAAAAGTATGATAAAGACAAGAACGGAGGGAGAGGTTTATTCTTTCATGGCCCGTTTGGAGTAGGTAAGACATATCTTTTAGGGGCCATTGCAAATGAATTAGCAAGCAAAAACGTCGCTACAATGCTAATATATCTCCCAGAATTTTTACGTGAACTGAAAGGTTCATTTCAGGATCAATCGTTAAATCATAAAATTGAAGTGGTAAAAAAGGTGTCGGTACTTATGCTTGATGATATTGGAGCTGAATCTATGACAAGCTGGACACGTGATGAGGTTTTAGGGCCCATTTTACAGTATCGAATGCTTGAGAACTTACCAACATTCTTTACATCCAATTTTAGTTATGATCAACTTCAGCATCATCTATCTTATTCTCAACGGGGCGAAGAAGAAAAGCTGAAAGCAGCGAGGATTATGGAACGAATAAAATATTTAACGATTCCTGTTGAAATTACTGGGAAAAATAGAAGATACGACAAGAATTGATCTGATACGGCTATCCTTACTATGGATACGCCGTTTTTAGTTGGTTGTATAGTTTTGCGTTTTACCACAAAGCTTCCTCTCCACCTTCTTAGTATGAAAACCACCAGTTGTCGAGATGTATATATACGTTTTACTATTGCACTGTTATAGGGAATCTTTAAAAGTGAATTTCGTCTCTAATGGTCTTTACAAGCTTACAGCAGAAAACGGCGTTAAAGGGTTTGTAGATGAAATTCAAATTGTATACGGTGCTATTTCGTAGAAGGACAAGTAATAATGGGTAAACGGCCTTTCTTATAAACAGCGAAAATGAAACTTCTAAAATAATCATATCCCCCATATATATATAAACAGGTGTTGGCAAAAGGGGGGACAAACTTGATTGAAATTTATTTTCAAAATAAATTAGATGCAAGTGAAGTGTGTGTTAGGTTAAAAAATGGAGCTGACCATTCAGTTCTAATTACATATGATTTTGCCCATTTAGTTAAAATCGGCCCTGACAAAGATATGAAAAAGATTATAGATATGCTTGTTATCCCTGTGCTTCTAAACTACATAATTGATAAAAAGGAGGATGAGTGGTTACAATCATTTATTGTAAATTCATTTTATTTTAAGAATACGGACGAGCAAAGACAAATAATCGAGATAGCACATACAATATTTAATGGGGAGAGGAATGATATCCCGGCTATGAAATGTGCCCGATCTAGAATAACACTTATTAGACAATCATTAGAAGATTTTTTGCACGAATCTATATCGTTTTCATTCGATTCATTTATCCGTTTTCGCTTAAAGAAATATTTTGAACAATTATTGGAATACACTGAACTAGCTATAGATGAGTATAAGCTTGAGCAGGAATATCAAAATTTTATTCAAACATTACGTGACTTACTACATGTACGACAAGCGGTTTATTCTAAAATCCATCTGTTACATGACAATGGACATTTATTCCATTTTTTTAATGATCGATATGTACAATTGCCAAGGGAAGATTTGACGAAACAAATAGATCGGAAAATGATGATTTCACAATCTATTTACATAGATTCATCTGTCATTGCACCTCTTGTATCGCTAGCACCACAATCTGTAATGATTTATAGTGATGAAATTGATCATAGTTTAATACAAACCATCCACAACATCTTTCAAGAACGTGTAAAGATCTATCCAAAGCAAGATTTCCAGCAATTAAGTCACTACAATAGATAATGGACTGAAAAATAATTGTATAATAGGCTTGATTTTCGACACTAATAAAAATATAATTACCTACATAAATAATTTTTGAACAACTTCTTTAAAGGTTATGATGAGGACATGGGTATCATTTTTACGGTTTATAGAGAGGGAAGACTCGGCTGAAATCTTCCTAACACGAAAAATATACTTACCACCTCTAAACTTCAGTAGTGAACGATTGTTTCAATTTATTAATTACTGGCGGGATATCCGTTATCTATGTCTTGAGCTTACTATATCTATCTTTGCATGCAGATAAGTAAGAAACAAGGGTGGAACCACGAGACCAAACTCGTCCCTTTTTTAGGGATGAGTTTTTTTGTTTTTCGATGTTTTCCACAACGGATTGTTATTTTTGAGGTAGTTACATTAAATGATGAAAAAAGGAGTGAGTAGGATGTCAGAAATGATTAACATGACATTTCCAGATGGAGCTATTAAGGAGTATGAGAAAGGAATCACGACAGAAGATATTGCGGCATCCATAAGTCCGGGGTTAAAGAAAAAGGCAATTGCAGGAAAATTAGATGGTGAGCTTATTGATCTTCGATCACCAATTTTACAAGATGGTACTATTTCAATCATTACACAAGGTGAGGATGAGGCGTTAGAAATTTTACGTCATAGTACAGCTCACTTATTGGCACAGGCAATCAAACGTGTTTATAAAAATGTGAAGCTTGGTGTAGGTCCAGTAATTGAAAATGGATTTTATTACGATATTGATATGGAAGAATCTATTCGTCCAGACGATTTACAAAAAATAGAAAAAGAAATGAAAAAAATTGTTAATGAAAATATTGAAATTGTACGTCATGAAGTGAGTCGTGAAGAGGCAATAAAGCGTTTTGAAGAAATAGATGATAATCTAAAGCTTGAGTTAATAAATGATATTCCAGCAGGTGAGACTGTATCAATTTATGAGCAAGGCGAATTTTTTGACCTTTGCAGAGGAGTTCATGTACCCTTTACGAGCAAAATTAAAGAATTTAAGCTACTAAGCATCGCTGGAGCATACTGGCGTGGCGATAGTAAAAATAAGATGCTTCAACGTATTTATGGAACAGCTTTCTTTAAAAAAGAAGAGTTGAAGGAACATTTACGCTTTCTAGAAGAGGCAAAAGAACGCGACCATCGAAAAATAGGAAAAGAACTAAACTTATTTTCTAATTCAATAACAGTTGGGCAAGGCTTACCGTTATGGCTACCAAAAGGTGCTACTATTCGAAGAGTCATTGAGCGTTATATCGTTGATAAAGAAGAAAAGCTAGGATATCAACACGTATATACTCCAGTATTAGGAAGTGTAGATTTATACAAGACTTCTGGACACTGGGATCATTATCAAGAAGACATGTTTCCAAAGATGGAAATGGATAATGAAGAATTAGTATTAAGACCGATGAATTGCCCACATCATATGATGATTTATAAAAATGAAATCCATAGCTATCGAAAACTACCAATTCGAATTGCTGAGCTTGGTACGATGCATCGTTACGAAATGTCAGGTGCTTTATCCGGCTTACAACGTGTACGGGGTATGACATTAAATGACGCTCATATTTTTACTAGGCCTGATCAAATCAAAGATGAATTTATTCGTGTTGTCCGACTTATTCAAGAAGTATATAAAGACTTCGGTATTAATGACTATTCCTTCCGTTTGTCTTATAGGGATCCTGAAGATAAAGAAAAATATTTTGACGATGATGTGATGTGGGAAAAAGCACAAAGTATGCTAAAAGAAGCGATGGATGATCTCCAATTAGAATATTATGAAGCAGATGGAGAAGCGGCTTTTTATGGACCAAAGCTTGATGTTCAAGTTAGAACTGCATTAGGTAAAGACGAAACTTTATCAACTGTACAACTTGACTTTTTATTACCTGAACGTTTTGATCTCACATACGTTGGTGAGGATGGGAAACAGCATCGCCCAGTTGTTATTCACCGTGGGGTTGTATCTACAATGGAAAGGTTCGTAGCCTTTTTAATTGAAGAGTACAAGGGAGCCTTCCCTACATGGTTAGCTCCTGTACAAGTTGAGGTCATTCCAGTCTCTCCTGATGTTCACCTAGCGTATGCTAAAGAGGTACAGGAACAGCTTCAAGCTCAAGGGTTTCGAGTTGAATTAGATGAACGTGATGAAAAAATTGGATATAAAATTCGTGAGCATCAAATGCAAAAAGTTCCTTATATGCTTGTTGTTGGTGATAATGAAATTAGTGAAAAAGCAGTGAATGTGCGAAAATATGGAGAGCAGAAATCTGAGACAGTTCCATTTGTTGAATTCTTAGAAGGATTAACAAAAGAAGTTAATCGTTAAGTACTAATATTTTCATGTTGCATATTAAAATGGAATTTGATAGAATAATAAACGTTGCTTGTTAATATTCTTTTTCTTGACACAATAAATTGTTAATGATAAAATAGCTAAGGTGATAAAAGAATACTTG
Organism: Bacillus sp. SM2101; assembly: GCF_018588585.1. Classification (NCBI taxonomy): domain Bacteria; kingdom Bacillati; phylum Bacillota; class Bacilli; order Caryophanales; family Bacillaceae; genus Bacillus; species Bacillus sp. SM2101. The sequence goes on along the minus strand of NZ_JAEUFG010000006.1, from coordinate 121,029 downwards.
TTTGTTAAAAAGAAGAAGCACCCGCTTCTCACCTGTTTGACGCATGTTTGCAGTTGCCAGGTATACGATATGTGTCTTTACTAATAAATCGTAAAGTGTGGGTGCCTTGTGTACTCACACTTTTTTGCATGATTGGTCATAATTATCCATGATTACAGTGGAACAATACTTATCAATTGTTGTAGAGTACACAATAGTTCAAATAATGTGTTTAAAAAACCTTGGAGGTGGCTACTTATTAGCAAGGATATGTTCGTCAATGAGAGCATACGTGCTCGCGAAGTTCGTTTAATTGGTAAAGATGGTGATCAGCTTGGAATTAAATCTAAGCATGAAGCATTAGAAATTGCAGCCAGAGCGAATCTTGATTTAGTTTTAGTTGCTCCAAACGCGAAACCGCCAGTTTGTCGTATTATGGACTATGGAAAATTCCGTTTTGAACAACAGAAAAAAGATAAAGAAGCACGCAAGAATCAAAAAGTTATTAGTCTGAAAGAAGTTCGCTTAAGTCCAACTATTGAAGAGCATGACTTTAACACAAAACTTCGTAACGCTCGTAAGTTCCTTGAAAAAGGAGACAAAGTTAAGGCGTCAATTCGTTTTAAAGGGCGAGCAATTACTCATAAAGAAATTGGTCAACGTGTATTAGATCGCTTTTCAGAAGCTTGTAATGATATAAGTGTAGTTGAATCAAAGCCCAAAATGGAAGGGCGTAGCATGTTTTTAATATTAGCACCAAATAATGAAAAGTAATGAAATGAGGAGGAACACCTTATGCCTAAAATGAAAACTCATCGTGGCGCTGCAAAGCGTTTTAAGAAAACTGGATCAGGGAAACTGAAGCGTTCACACGCTTATACTAGCCATTTATTTGCTAACAAATCTACAAAGCAAAAACGTAAACTACGTAAAGGTACATTAGTAAGCTCAGGCGATTACAAACGTATTCGTCACTTGCTTGATAACTTAAAATAATTCGTTTTATATACAGGGAGTTCAAATTAGTGGAGAAGAACAAGCCGATGATTAGTGTATAGCATTCACGAAGAGTGAAAGTAAGCTAACACACTTATCTAAAGCTTAATTCTCCTGATATTTTGATCATCTTATCGATTTTAGGAGGAAACTACTATGCCAAGAGTAAAAGGCGGTACAGTGACGCGTCAACGTCGTAAAAAAGTAATAAAATTAGCTAAGGGATATTACGGTTCTAAACATACATTATATAAAGTTGCTAATCAACAAGTAATGAAATCATTAATGTATGCATACCGTGATCGTCGTCAGAAAAAACGTGACTTCCGTAAGCTATGGATCACTCGTATTAACGCAGCAGCACGTATGAATGGTCTTTCATATAGCCGCATGATGAACGGTTTGAAAATTGCTGGTATTGAAGTAAACCGTAAAATGCTAGCTGATCTTGCTATTCATGATGAAAAAGCATTTGCTGAGTTAGCAACAGTTGCAAAAAACAGCTTAAATAAATAATGATAAAAAAGGTCATTCTCAACGTTGAGAATGGCCTTTTTATGAGATAAGAAAGTTTATATTTTTAAAAGTTTTAAATGCTGTATGTCGGTAAATCTAGTGGTTAGGAAAAACCATATTAAAGTGAAAAGTGTTGGTAGGTGGAGTCTGGATGACATTGACATACAGGATGTGGGTGTTCTTAGGTTGATTTGGAGGCACATGGTAGTTTGTAGGAGGGAGGGAGAATGAATGAAAGAGGTATTTTTACTTTTATATGTAATATTAAATTTAGTTGGATATGTTGTCATGTATATTGATAAAAGGAAAGCAAAACAGCAAAAGTGGAGAATTTCAGAGAAGTCACTTTGGTATACCGCGCTAGTTGGAGGAGCGTTCGGTTTATGGATAGGAATGTACCGACATAGACATAAAACAAAACATAAAATGTTTACTATTGGACTCCCTATAGTAGCAACCGCCCACTTATTAATTTTTGCATCAATATTGGTTGTTTTGTCATAATTGCTACTTGCGAAGTATATCATGAAATAGCACTGCTATTGTCGTTCACATTATAAATGCCTTTAGAATCAAAACCAAAGATAAATATCCTCTCTTGCACTTAATAGTTGTGCAGCATAGATCGATGGGGTGAGCTTGTGAATGAAGCTATGACAATGTTATTTGTTATTACTGATTCTAGTGGTTACATGGCACCGATCATTTTTATTTTTTTTCATTTGGTTCGACAATTTATTTTTATTCCAGTACCGATTGTATGTATAGCAGGTGGAGTGTTGTTTGGAGCTGTTTTAGGAACGGTATATTCAATCATTGGTTTATCAATGGCGGGTATTATGTTTTTTATTTTATTTCAATATATTCCTAAAGTATTTCAAAAAATGCTATCTTTAAAAAAGAAATGGTTAGGAGATCACGTGAATTTTACAATTGCTCAAATATCAATTTTGCGCTTAATTCCTTTTATCCACTATCATTTGTTATCGTTGTGTATAGTAGAAATATCCAAAAACTTCAAAGACTATTTAAAGTTCTCTGTAATGGCAAATATTCCAGTAGCCTTATTTTACACAGTATTTGGCCAGTTTATGAAACAGTTTTCTCCAACGCTAATTATTACAATTTTGCTATCATTGACTTTATTATTTTATCTTTTAAGGGAAAAGCAAGTGATCATTAAGTGGGGAGATTTTTTTTCAGAAAAATAAAAATAAAGGTAACTTCTGCGTTCAGTTACCTTTATTTTTGAGTGACTATGCCGCTTAGCTCTCCAGCAAGTTTCATTCAGTGTTCAAAAAATTTCAAATGGTACGATTTCTACTGCATGGATCAAGAGTTCCGTTATTGTTTTTGTTATGGATGTGTTTGCACAACTAGCTCTCCTGATCTAACTGTTTAATCTAGAAACAATAGCAACATCAAAGTCTAATTTAAAAATTCTTTAATAGGACTTTTCCAATCGATTTTTGCATTTGGATAGTGTGTTTTTAAGTGCTGTTCAATAATTAAAAAATCGTCACGATTGAGTCCTTGTAATGTTGAAACATCTTTTGCCCACACAAACATTGATACTACCTCAAACGCTTTATCGGTTGTCCCTAAATACTTCTCACCTTCAAAAAGAACCCCTTGGTACGTTAACAGAAAGTTTTTATGAACGTTATTTGGATTATCTAATAAGAAATATTTTTTTTGCTCGTGTGCCAGTTCAAGTTTTCTTTTAGGATTTAAAATGTATTTGACCATTCTATATATAATAAAAATAAGAAGTACAATGATAGCAAGACGAATGAATAATACAAACATGTTCAACACCCTCACAAAATATAGTTTGCTATCTATACGAATGAAATTTAAAAAGGTTTCAAATATATTTTAATTTGTTATAATTTTTTTATTAAATAGTACAGAATATTTTTATGTGGTTAATGTAGTATAGGAGGATATATATGACGAAGC